>NZ_OSDX01000092.1:0-14385 GCF_900382755.1 Vibrio sp. Evd11 | reverse complement strand
CATTACGTTAGACGGGATTTATGCAAAACTTAATGCTTAAGGTTCAGTCTATGAATGACCTTTTAATGATCATTGGCAAATCCGGTTAATCAATATCGTTTGATTAAATCTAGTTAATTTAAGGAAGAATAATGACACCAAAACAAGTGGTATTAGGATTTTGGGATGCGATGCGCAGTAATGATTTTTCAAAGGCGAGTGAATGGCTAGCGGAAGATTTTGAAGGATATTGGCCTCAGTCGTCTGAACTGACGGTAGGGCGTGACAACTTCAGTGCAATCAATGCTGAATACCCAGCCAATGGTGTTTGGGAATTCACCCTCAATTCGATTGTTTGCGAGGGGGATACCGTTGTGACGGATGTTTCAGTTACTGACAGCGTATTGAAAGATCGAGTGATTACCTTTCACACGGTCGATAATGGTTTAATCCAAAAGCAAACTGAGTTTTGGCCTGACTCATTTGAAGCGCCAGAGTGGCGATCGCAGTGGGTCAAGGTTGTGACGAATAATTAGTTTGTATCGATACGATCAATTTGTATCGAACAATCAGGTGCATCGAAAAATCAGGTTATAACAAACAAGTGGCATTAGGAGGTTTCATTGAACAAGGTAGCGATTGTAACAGGCGGAAGCCGAGGCATTGGCGCAGCGACGTCTAAATTGTTGGCCAGTAAAGGCTATGCCGTATGCGTTAACTTCATACACAACGAATCGAGAGCTGAAGATCTGGTGAATGAGATTCGTGAGCAGGGCGGAACCGCTATCAGTGTAAGAGCTGATGTGTCTGTTGAATCGGATGTAAAATCCTTGTTCGAGATTGCTCGTAACAAGCTAGGCCCAGTAACTCATTTGGTTAATAATGCCGGGATCTTGTTTAACCAATCGGCATTGGTTGATATTGAACTGGATCGCTTTGAAAAGGTAATGAAATCCAACGTATCAAGCTGCTTTTTGTGCAGTAAAGCCTTTATCAAACAAGCTGACGGTGCGGGTTCGATTGTAAATGTATCGTCTGCCGCTTCTCGAACGGGTGCGCCGTTCGAATATGTGGACTATGCGGCATCTAAAGGTGCGATGGATTCACTCACCAAAGGTTTATCGCTTGAATTGGCTGCACGTAATATCCGAGTTAATGGTGTAAGGCCGGGTTGTATCTACACCGAAATGCACGCTGACGGCGGAGAACCAGGGCGAGTTGATAGACTAGCCTCGCAACTGCCGCTACAACGAGGTGGCACGCCAGAAGAAGTGGCAAACTCAATCGCTTGGCTATTGTCAGACGAAGCTTCTTATGTAACTGGCTCATTTATTGACATTGCGGGTGGGCGATAGAGCTCTGAAGCCTTTACACTCAGATAAATCAGATAAATCAGATAAATCAGATAAATCCATAAAAAAGCTATTAAACGTACCTAACTAAAAGAATGAAATTAAGAGTACAAACATGCAAAACTATTTTGAAAGTCCGTTTGTCGGAAAATCACTCAAAGAACAAGTGACCAATCCAAATATTATTGTGGGTGAGCACAGCTACTACTCGGGTTACTACCATAACCACAGTTTTGATGATTGCGCACGTTATCTATTACCGGATAGAACAGACATCGATAAACTGGTCATCGGCAGTTATTGCTCAATTGGTTCGGGCGCTGTTTTTATGATGGCAGGCAACCAAGGCCATCAAAACCAGTGGGTGAGTACCTTCCCGTTCTTCTATCAAGACGACGAGAAGTTTGAGGCTGCACAAGACGGCTTTGAACGCTCTGGTGATACCGTGATTGGTAATGACGTTTGGATTGGCACCGAAGCCATGATCATGAGTGGTGTTAAAATTGGTGATGGTGCAATCATCGCAAGTCGAGCTGTTGTGACTAAAGACGTTGCATCATACTCGATTGTTGGTTCAAACCCTGCGCGTCACATCCGCTATCGTTTCAATGAGTCCGAAATCGCTCAGTTGCTAGAAATGAAATGGTGGGAATGGAGCGAAGAGCGAATCAAAGGCGCGATATCGTTGATGTGTTCTTCGGATATCGATGGGCTTTACCAGTACTGGAAAGCGTTGTCTAAGCTTTAGATTGTAGATTACAGGCAATTCGTGAAGAATGAATAATCAGTTTTAAGTTGACAGATTACTCAATAACTTTACGCTAAAAACATCAATGTGATTTGGGTAAATGATTGATTATATGCATATTGCATAGTATGGCGTGTCGCATTAGCGTGGTGGATGAATTGGAGGGGTATTATGATTAGTTGCAATGATTACGATTATATTGAGATTGTGTGTATGCACCGATACCCAATCAAACTAACGCTGAAATCTGGCGAACAGATGGAATGTGTCGGGTTAGATACTCAACGCAATGATAGCCGTGAAGAGTGTATTAAAGTCAGTGTTCAAGGGGCAGAACAACTTGTCGTACTCACTGATCTTTCCACACTAGAAGTCTGTGTCGACAATCCTCATTTTCAGCAGGTTTCATTCAAAACGTCATAGGCTTTCAAATGAATAACACCATAGAACAGTGCTATTGCACCGCGTGCAGAGAAGACACACAACATGTTGTTGTGTTGGTCAGAAAGACGAGTGCGTTTGCAGACAAACCTAACCAAAAGCGAAGCGAGTTTTGGGCAGGGATGATAAAAGGTTGGTTCCTTGGCCCGTTTATCGCGTCAATGGATGAGTTTTCTCGTCATCTTGTCTGTGAAAAGTGTGGCCACAAAGAGATACAAGATTAGTTAAGATTTTACATAGTTAAAACGTCGATTGGCTTAGGAATAAAACGAATGAAAGTAGAAACGATTGAAGCCGTAAAGGCGTACGGGTTTTCAGTAAGAACCACTAATACCGATGAGATTGATCCAACAAAAGCAAAGATAGGTCAATTATGGCAAGGGTTTTTCGATCAAGCTTTTCCTAAGCTGACACCAGATTCGAAAGTGTATGGCGTCTACACCAATTACCAATCGGATTTTACTGGTGAGTTCGATGTTGTTGCGTGTACCAATGCACTTACCGATAACAATTTAGATGACCTAGTCGAAACCGAAATTGAAGCAGGCAAATACCTAACGTTTTCTGCTGAAGGTGAACTTCCTCAAGCGGTCATCGATTTATGGGGAGAGGTGTGGGCGTACTTCAACGCAGCGGATTGCCCACATGTTCGAACTTATACGACAGACTTTGAATTCTACAAAGGCGAAACTGAAGTCGAGATTTCGATAGCGATTCAATAAGCTTTGGTTTGTCTTTAGTGACATTGCAAATTTAGTCATTAGCAAAAGAGCCGCTCTGTATTGAGCGGCTCTTTTTATTGGGGTACACCGCCTAAATAAATTGCGGTACACCGCCTTAACAAATTGCGGCATACCGTCCTAACAAAGGTCAGCTACATCATTCTCATGAAGTAAGGAATAATCAGGGCGTTTGCTAAATCAATGAAGAACGCGCATACCAATGGCACGATGATGAAGGCTTGTGCTGAATGCCCATACTTTTGACTTACTGCCGACATGTTTGCCATGGCTGTCGGTGTTGAACCTAACGAAATCCCTCCGAACCCAGCACATACAACAGCCGCATCATAGGTCTTACCCATTGATGGGAATACGATGAAGATATTGATTATCACCGCCAGTAGCAGCTGCATTGCCAATATCGCGAAGATAGGACCCGCCAAGTCAATGAGCGTCCAAAGTTGCATGCTCATAAGGGACATCGCCAAAAATGTACCCAGGGAGATTTCAGCAATTAAGTCGATAGCGGGCGATCGGGTGGGCCATTTAGTGCCTGATATTCTTGGGTAGGAGTCTGGCATTACGTTGGTGATCACGATACCCGCAAACAAACACGATACGAACAGTGGAAGCTGTAACCCGGTTTGACTGATCAATTCATTAAGCAACGCGCCGACAATGACACAAATATGGATCGCTAACACGGCGTCTAAAAATTGAAATGATGTGAGGGCTTGTTGTTGCTTTTTGGCATTTGAATCGATTGAGCCTGATTGCTCATCGGTAGGTTTGAGGTTATGACGCTTGATGAGAAACTTTGCAATAGGACCGCCCATAAGGCTGGCTAAAATCAGCCCGAACGTTGCACTGGCGATACCTATCTCCATCGCGCTTTCTAGGCCGAACTCTTCTGCAACCTTGGGTGCCCAAGCAATCGCGGTACCATGCCCGCCAATCAGTGAAATACTTCCGCTGAGTAGGCCAAAGACAGGCTCTAGACCAAACATTGATGCAACAGAAATACCGACGATGTTCTGCATAATCATGAAGAAGATAGTGATTGCTAGCAAAATAACCAAGGGCTTTCCGCCTTTGAACAGGTCTTTCAAGCTGGAGTTAATACCAATCGTGGTAAAGAAGTAGACCAATAATACATCGCGAGCAAACAGATCAAACTGAACTTCGATTGAGGTCGTCGCGTAAAGCGCTGCAAAGAACAGAGACGCTAAAATTCCGCCTGATACAGGTTCAGGGATACTGAACTCTTTCAAAAAACCGATGACTTGATTAAGCCTTCGACCGATAAATAGAACCACGATCCCCATGGTCACAGCAAAAAATGACCCGAGATGTAAGATGTTGTTTTCAAATTCCATAGTGATCCTTGTAAAGGTGAAGTTATGACGTAACTTTAGTTGCCAAATTGCGCTTTAATAAGCAACTAGATTAGCATTATTTGTTGCGTTCAAATGATAAGAAGTTTCGGAATTCCGGATCGGCAATAAGTTGTTTGTTACCTTCTTCAATCAATAGGTCGACGTTTTCTTTGTCTATCATAAAGTCCGTAGGAATTTGATTAGTAAATAACGTTTGTTGGAATGTAGGCTTGATTCTGCTGCGCAGCAGATGGGCTAGTGTTGGTTGCTTTATTTTTCGCGCTACAACCTGAAAGGGCAAGCGAGAAGGCCACTAACAGTGAAACTTTCGCGAACCCTTTAAAATCGGGGCCAGGTGTGTTGAATGTGTTTACTTTGTTTTTTGGCATAGCGCATTTCAAACTAACATTGTGATTGAGTGAAAGGCGATTTTCGTTGATATCTAATATGCTATCAATAGCATCGCTTGTGATTCAGTGTCACGATTTTCATAACAATCTAGAGGTCATCAAGCATATTTAGAACTGTTTACAGTCATCTTCGGTAATCTAGAGTTATCTTCAGCAATTTGGAGTTATCTCCAGCAATTCATAGCGACTTAATCCTACCCAAAAAAACAATCTTGTTTAGCTTCATTCCACAAAGGGTATTGCTTCATGACTTGGGTGTAGAGCTTACTCTCGAGATGCGCTCTTAACCAACGTCCAACGTTCTGATATTCAGATTGCACAAACCACTTCTTCTCGACTCTTACGAACTGGCTAACAAAAGGCATCACGGCAAAATCGGCTAAGCTTGGGGTTTCTCCAAAAAAGTAGGGCTGATCGGTGAGTAACGCTTCTAACTTACTGATGAATCCTTCACAGGCTTGTCGACGTTGTTCCGTATCTATGTTTCGGTAACGAACAGACGCACGATACTTTTCTAAGTGACCAATAAACTCATCATCGTTAACTTTAATGAGCTGGTGGACTTGTTGGCTAAGTGTTGGGTTACTTGAACGCAGAAGATCTTGAGGATCGTTTTGTTGAAGCGCCCAGTTCATCACATCTAAGCTCTGCTCGATGATTTGACCACCTGGCAATACCAATACTGGAACAGTGCCTTTTGGTGAACTAGCCAATAGTTCGCTAGGCTTATCTTTGGTGACAATCTCACGGAGCAACACTTGCTGTTTTGATAAGGCAATGCCCATTCTTCCACGCATAGCGTAAGGACAGCGTCTTAAAGAATAAAGGATAGGTAAATCGGATTCGTTTGGCATTATTGAGGTCATTTAGTTTGAAAAGTGTTGTTAGGTGGTAAAGAGATCGTGATGTAGGTAGAATACGCGGCTTAAAAATTATAAGTAAGTGAGCGACTTCAAAAATGAGCAGAAAGATTGAGTTATTAGCCCCAGGTGGCGATGTAGAGGCGATTAAAGCAGCTATCGTAGCAGGTGCTAATGCGGTTTATTGCGGTTTAGACACCTTCAACGCTCGTAACAGAGCCTCTAACCTGTCGTTAGATGAGTTGAATGGTGTGATTCGCCTTGCTCATGAATATGGCTGTGAAGTGTTTCTAACTCTTAACGTTGTGCTGCTGGAGCATGAAATTAAGAGCATCACTAAACTGTTAAACCAACTAGTGAACACCAAACTAGACGGCATCATTGTCCAAGATCTTGGTTTATTCGATTTGGTGAAAAAGCATTTCCCATCATTAGATGTTCACGCATCGACTCAGCTGACTACGCACAACGAAGGCCAGATTAAGTTCTTGTCTAAGATTGGCGCGACGCGCGTTAACTTGTCTCGTGAATTGAACCTGCCAGAAATCAAAATGCTGACGGAAGTGGCACACGATCACGATGTTCTAACCGAAGTGTTTGTACATGGCGCTTTGTGTATCGCATTCTCTGGCCAATGTTACTCAAGCTCAGTAAGTGTGGGTAACTCAGGTAACCGTGGCCGTTGTAGCCAAGCATGTCGTGATGAATACGAAATCACCGATGCAGGAAACAAGTTTCCACTGAACCTGAAAGATAACTCTGCTTACTACGACCTACCTGAACTGGTTGACGCAAAAGTTGACTCGTTGAAAGTAGAAGGCCGCATTAAAGGCGCACACTACGTATACACTGTGGTAGACACGTGGCGCAAACAGATTGATAGCTTTGTAGAAAGTGGTTTGTTGATCGAAGACGATTCGAACCTACACAAAGTATTCAACCGTGATTTCACCAACTCTTTCCTTAAGGGCAACCTAACGAAAGACATGTTCATCGATAACCCTCGCGACAACAGCATGAATTACGCTGTAGATAAAGCGACGAAAGAGAACAATGAAATCTCTGTTGTGCAAATTCAAGAAGTGACCAGCGATCTTTACGAAGCTAAGAATGCGCTAGGCAGCGAAATGCGCGACAAGATCGAATTCCTTGATATTCGTAAAACACCAGTGTCATTGTCGTTTAGCGCGAAATTGGGTCAACCATTCACGGTGACAGTGAACACAGCAAAAGAGAACTTTACGCTTCAATCTAAATCGCTACTGATAGCGGCAGGTGAGAAGGCGATCGATCAAGAGTTACTTGAGAAGCGTTTCAAAGCTGTTAAGAGTGCAGTTCATACATTAGAGAGCTACAACTACGATAACCTTGATGCTGGCCTGATTATTCCTTTGAAAGAAGTGTCTAATCTTAAAGATGAAATCGACTTCGTTCTTAATGGCTCTGTAGATGTGATTAAGCACGTTGACGTGCCAGCACTACCACAACATCCTAAGGTGAACGACAAGCCAACCATGTCGATGCTGATCGCGGATGTGGAAGACTTGCACCTGTGTGATGTGACTGAAGCGGATGTTTACTTCAAACTACCTGAAAGCTTCAAGAAGCGTTGTAACAAGTACATCGACATCTTGGCTGCAAACCCACGCTTGATTCCTTGGTTCCCTGCAGTATTGATCGGTAAAGACTACGACGAAGCTGTTCGTATCCTGGAAGAGATCAAGCCAGCTCGCATCGTAACCAACAACACGGGTATTGCTTACAAAGCTTACGAAATGGGTATCGAGTGGGTTGCAGGTCCGTTCATGAACACAACCAACTCTCATGCGTTGGTGACTCTGCAAGAAGAGCTTAACTGTGCCGGTGCTTTCATTTCGAACGAGATCAACAAAGGTCAGATTCGTCATATTCGTCGCCCAGAGAACTTCAAACTGTTCTACAGCATCTACCACCCAATCTTGATGATGACCAGTCGTCAGTGTTTCTTCCAAAGAACAGTTGGTTGTAACAAGCCAAGCATCGAAGCGGGTTGTATGTTGAAGTGTGAGAAAGCGACCACGATTACTAACGTGAAAGGCATCTCTTTCGCGGTTGATAAACAGAAGGGTGGCTACCCAAGTATTTACAACCACGAGCAGTTCTTAAACCATGACGCTGTAACGGATTTCTCGGGTCTGTTCGACGAGTTCTTCATCGATCTAACCAACATCGGTGCAGGTTCGAAAGAAGTACAAGACAAAGTAGAGCTTATCAAACACTTCCAAGGTTTGATTGACGGCGTTGATGGTTCACAACAGAACCTAGAGCAGCTAGTCGAAGTTCGTACTAACGCTCAATACGTTCAAGGTCTATAAGTTGCAAGGTCTATAAGGCTTAACCACTTGTAAGCACTGTGAAGTAATAAACAAAAGGCCACTCAATCGAGTGGCCTTTTTGTATCTGAGTATTCTGAATCAGCGAATACGTTATTCCGTCACAGCTTCCTGTTTGAAGCATGGGCTCTTCAACGTGTTCATCTTTTCGATTTCACTGGTTAAACGCAGTGAAAGCAGCGCTTTTTGGTTTGACGCAAAATCGAACATAACGATGGTCGCGGTGCCGATTGTCGTCAGCTTCTGTTGAGTCTTACTGACGATCGCGTATTCCATGGTGAAGCGGTCGTCTTGAATGTCGGTGACGCGAGAACCAATCATCAGCGTGTCTGGATATGTGACTGGGCGAAAATACTTACAGTAAGTGTCGCCAAGAACAGGGCCAACTTTGGTAATCGCCATCTCTTCCATCAGCTCAACGTGCTTGAAAAAATCTAAGCGAGCGGTTTCGAAATAGCGAAAATATACGGCGTTGTTAACGTGATTGAGTGCGTCCATTTCTCCCCAAGCGACAGGGATTTCTGTTACTACCGGGTAGTCAGATAATAGTGCTTCCATGCGAACTCTCTTATTGTTATCTGTGTAGTTAATGTTATCTGGGTAATTAACGTTATCTGCTTATCCTTCATCGGGATAAGTTGTTATTGGAATAAAAACCCTACCGCTAAATTAACAAAACTGCAACACGTGTGATTTAAGTTTTTGAAGCTTGAAACCACACAATGTCAGTGACTTAGTTGCACAGCCACTCAATGTTTACACATTAAGGTGTTTGAATTGCAGTTCAACTAGGCGTTGGTACAATTCGCAGCTATTGATGAGAGACTGGTGGTCGCCGATGTCTACTAGCTGTCCTTTATCGAGTACCGCAATTTGGTCGGCGTGTTTAATTGTTGATAAACGGTGCGCGATAATGATCGTCGTTCTGCCACGCATTAACTCTTCTAAAGCTTGTTGAACGTGATGCTCACTTTCACTGTCTAGCGCACTGGTTGCTTCGTCCAACAATAGAATATTCGGATCTTTTAAGATGGCACGAGCGATTGCGATACGCTGACGCTGACCGCCAGACAATCTCACACCGCGTTCACCAAGAAAGCTGTGATAACCTTCAGGTAAGTTCTGAATGAACTCGTGCGCGTGCGCTTTTTTCGCCGCCTCGATAACTTGTTCGTCCGTTGCTTCTGGGTTCCCGTATCGAATGTTATGGAACACATCGTTACTGAACAGGGCGGGTTGTTGAGGAACCAATGCCATCTGCTTTCTTAGCTCGTTCGGATCAAACTGATTCAGTTCTACACCGCCTAACGTCACTTTGCCCACTTGTGGGTCGTAGAAACGTTGCAGCAGTTCGAATAGAGTGGTTTTACCTGCGCCAGACGGGCCAACCAATGCCAACACTTTACCTTCATGGGCCGTTAGCGTGAGGTTGCTTGTTGCGGGCTGATCGGGTCTTGATGGGTAGCTGAAGGTCACATCATCAAAAGCGACTTCTGGTATCACGTTATCCAGTGATGTTGGGTTCTCTACAGGCGCAACAATGTGGCTTTCAACTTGCAGAATTTCAATTAATCGTTCTGTCGCACCTGCCGCACGTTGCAATTCACCCATCACCTCAGAAATCGTACCTAGCGATGAAGCGACCATGATCGCATAGAAGACAAATGCAGCCAGATCACCCGCCGACATAGTGCCGTTGATAACATCACTGCCGCCAACCCAAAGCATGCCTGCAATCGCACTGAACACGATAACAATCACACCAGAGATTAGAATCGCACGCTGTTTTACGCGTTGGCGACCAATCTCGTAAGCCTTTTCCACTTCAATTGCGAATGACGCTTTCTCTTGCGTTTCTCGGCTGTAGCTTTGCACCGTTTTAATGTGCTCAATCGCTTCGCCGGCATAAGAGCCCACATCAGACATCGAATCCTGGCTTTGGCGAGAGAGGGCTCTCACACGACGACCGTAGACAAGGATTGGAATCAAGATAAACGGCACTGACGCTAATACAATCAGCGTGAGCTTAATGTTGGTCGCGAATAGCATGATGATTGCGCCAATACACATCAGCGCGCTGCGCATCGCCATAGAAAACGACGAACCAATAATGCTTTGAAGCAGAGTTGTGTCGGTTGTGATGCGCGACATGATGTCGCCACTGCCATTGGTTTCAAAGTAACTCGGGTGAAGCGTCACCACGTGATTGAAAACCGACAGGCGTATATCCGCACTGACTCGCTCACCAACAGAAGAGACTAAATAGAAGCGGAAGAAGGTGCCAATCGAGATCAACACGACCACCACCATGATGAATTGAATCGCACTGCCTAAGTCTGACAACGATTGTTGGCTGAAGCCTTGGTCGATAAGAAGACGAATACCGTGTCCGACCGAAAGGGTTAAGCTCGCCGTGAAGATCAACGCGATCAATGCGGCAATAACACGGCCTTTGTAAGGCTGAATGAATTTGCTGAGCTCGAATAGAATACTGAGGCTTTTCTTCTCAGGTTTGGGTTCTGGCGCTTTTTGAGTAGAGCGCTGAGTCGTTCGCTGAGTAGAATCGAGCGTGGAAGAGACATCGTTTTGCATATGACTGCCTTAATGTGTTGTCGCTTTGAGAATAGATGGTTTATTGCTTGTAATACGTGTTGTTCGCTGCTGAAAACTTGTTATTGAGAATCGATGCCATTAAAGCATTTATTGCCGCGTGACGCTTCCTAGGAAACTCGATTTCCAAAATTTTCTTAGCACTGAGTGAATCAACAGAAACTGTTTAAAGGGAAAATTAAGCATTTGCTGTGCGCCAAGATGCTTTCAAAACTGTCTTTATAACCCTCATTTTTATGCAGGTAACTCTAAACCAATAGGGAAGTGTGTTCATAGATTTACAACCCAGCGGTGATTTATAAATTGGCAGTAAAACGTTTGCTTTTAATCTCTAAACTAATCTTATCAATAACTTGTAATTTATAGATGTAAGACCAGTCATTGAGACTATTTTCTATGCAATATCTGTTACAAAAATTCAACAAATTAGTTTTTTATACATTTATCTTGCATAAAAGTTCAGTTTGAATAGAATAACCAACAAATGACAATTAATGCAGTAATCCGGCATGAGTATTCAAGTAAAGAGCATCAACAAATCATATGGCGATATCCAAGTTCTTCACGACATCAGTTTTAACTGTGAGAGTGGCGAAACCTTGGTACTGCTTGGCCCAAGCGGCGCTGGTAAGAGTTCACTACTGCGTGTTTTGAACCTGCTAGAAATCGCGGACAACGGCGAATTAGACATTGCTAACGAGCAATTCGACTTTGCTAGTCAGATCCAAGAGAAGCAGGGGCTTAAACTTCGTCGTAAAGTCGGCATGGTTTTCCAGCAATACAACTTGTGGCCGCACATGACGGTAATGGAAAACTTGATTGAAGCGCCAACCAAAGTTGCAGGCTTAGATAAGCAAGAAGCCATCAAACAGGCACAAGCGGTATTAACCACTTTACAGCTTGCAGACAAAGCAGACGCTTGGCCATTACAGCTTTCTGGCGGTCAGCAACAACGTGTTGCGATTGCTCGTGCTCTTATGATGAAGCCAGATGTATTGTTGTTTGACGAACCAACGGCCGCACTGGACCCAGAGATCACCAACCAAGTTGTTAGTATCATTAAAGAGCTAAGCGGCACAGGCATCACTCAGGTTGTTGTGACTCACGAAGTTGATTTCGCCAAGAAGATTGCAAGCCATGTTCTTTACCTTGAGAAGGGTTACATCGTTGAACACGGCACCAACGACGCATTTATTAATCCGCAGACTCCAGAGTTTGCCGAGTACCTTACTCATTAAACCTAAGTTAACTCACTAGATTTAGCTAAACACAACATCGATTAAAACAATCAAATTATAAGAATGGCCACAGGCCACTATCAAACAGTATTCGGAGTAACAAAATGAAAAAGATTCTACTAGCTTCACTTATCGGCCTTGCTTCTTTCAACGCAGCGGCTCAAGAAGAAATCAAATTTGCAATGGAAGCAACTTACGCACCATTCGAATACATGGACGAGAATAATCAAATCCAAGGTTTTGACGTAGACCTAGCAAACGCATTGTGTGAAGAAATGAAAGCGACCTGTACTTTCCACAACCAAGCATTCGATAGCCTGATCCCAGCTCTTAAATTTAAACGTTACGATGCGGCTATCTCGGCAATGGATATCACTGAAGCACGTCTTCAACAAGTGAACTTCTCTGATGCTTACTACGACAACTCTGCAGCATTTATCTCTATTGAAGGTAAAGTAGCAGACCAAGCAGCCCTTGAAGGCAAGCGTATCGGTGTTCAAAACGGTTCTACTCACCAAAGCTTCCTACTTGAGCAAATGACTGGCGTAACCGCTGTTCCTTACTCAAGCTACCAAGATGCATTCATCGACATGAAAAACGGTCGTATTGATTCAGTATTCGGTGACACAGCGGTAGTCGCGGAATGGTTCAAGAAGCAAGACAACCTAACGTATGTTGGCGAGCAAGTAACGAACCAAGAGTACTTCGGTAACGGTTTCGGTATCGCAGTAAACAAGAGTAACCCAGAGCTCGTTGCACAGCTAAACACAGCACTTGCAGCGGTTAAAGCGAACGGCGAATACGACAAGATCTTCAACAAGTACTTCGGTAAGTAATTTATGGAATTAACGGGTTACTCTTTAGGGCTCGTCGAAGCAAGCTGGATGACTGTTCAGCTTGCGTTCGTAAGCCTATTGGTTGGATTGGTTCTAGCAGTTTTGTTTGCAAGTGGTGAGATGTCTCGTCGTATTGCAATCAAATGGCCAACGACTGCATTTGTGACGATTGTTCGTGGTTTACCAGAAATTCTGGTCGTACTGTTTATCTACTTTGGTTCGACACAAGTTCTGTTCATGATCACTGGCGACTTCATAGAAGTGAGCCCGTTCTTATCTGGTGTTGTTGCACTGTCACTTATCTTTGCTTCTTACGCTTCGCAAACCTTGCGTGGTGCATTAAAAGCAGTAAGCAAAGGGCAGAGAGAAGCGGCGAGTGCATTGGGTATTCCTCAATCTCGCGCGTTCTTCAGAGTTGTATTGCCACAAGCAGTAAGACACGCACTACCAGGTTTAACGAACCAATGGTTGGTTCTATTAAAAGACACCGCACTGGTTTCACTGATTGGTGTAACCGATCTACTGAAGCAAGCGCAATTAACATCAGCAGCCACGCACGAAGCATTCACTTGGTACGCAACAGCAGCTGCTATCTACTTAATCATCACTTTAATCACGCAAAGATTGGTGAAAGTGATTGATGGTAAGTTCTCTATTCAAGGTTTGGGTAACAAAGGGGCAATGGCATGAATCAACAATACCTCTCTCAAATGCTTGAAGGCTTAGCGACCAGCCTTCAACTGACAGGCGCGTCACTGCTTGTTGGTTGTATCTTGTCACTGTTGATGACAGTAACGCTGATTCTAAGATTACCAGTAATACATTGGTTCACTCGTGGCCTTATTACGCTGTTCACGGGTACACCATTATTGGTTCAGATCTTCTTGGTGTATTACGGCCCAGGTCAATTCGATTGGATTCGTGAAAGCTTCCTATGGACATGGTTAAGCCAACCTTGGTTCTGCGCGATGTTAGCATTAGCTTTGAACACCGCAGCCTACAGTACGCTGCTGTTCAGAGGTGCATTCAACGCGATTCCAGCAGGGCAGTGGGAAGCATGTCGTGCACTAGGCATGGACAAAATCGCAACGCTTAAAGTGTTGTTGCCATACGCACTACGCCGCGCCGTTCCAGCTTACTCGAACGAAGTGATTCTAGTCTTCAAAGGCACGTCACTGGCAAGCACCATCACTATCATGGATTTGATGGGCTACGCTCAGCGTATTAACGGCCAAACCTACGACACACTAACGGTGTTCGGTATTGCTGGCGCATTCTACTTAGCCGTGAATGGCGTGTTAACGCTAATCTTCCGTCAGGTTGAGAAGAAAGCCCTCGCATTCGAAGCCGCGTAATCTAGCTACTCACAAGCTTAACAAATAAAACAAATAAGGATTAAGGTGTTGCGCAGCCAACACTAAATCCCGAGTGTTGAACAAGC
>NZ_OSDX01000030.1:0-54070 GCF_900382755.1 Vibrio sp. Evd11 | reverse complement strand
CTTGTTCAACACTCGGGATTTAGTGTTGGCTTCGCAACACCTTAATCCTTATTTGTTATGTGTTTGAACTTAAAGTAAATTCCATTTCTATTAATCCATTCACTTCCACGGTTTGCGTAAACCCTTTTTCTTTATATAACTTGATTGCTGGGTTTTCGCTGAACACACGAAGAAGTAACTTTTTTGATTGATGCTGTCTAGCGTGAGTTATAATCATATCGAGACTTTTCGCACCGATACCCTTCCCGTGAAATTCTGGGCTTAACTGTAAATCTCGGAGAAAAGTGGTCGATTCGTTATAGCTAAAACGAACAATACCAACTCGATAATTATCCGCGAATATTTCAAAGTTATCCAAGATAGCCCAATTGTTGATAAACAGATTGCTGTCCCAAACGATATTCCGAGTTAAATAATAACTAGCCATATTGGATTGAGTTAGTGACTCAGCATATTTTAGCTCAGAAGCTCTTTTAAACTGGATATCCATACTTACCCCTTGGGAACACATAACATTTTAATATCGTGCCAGCACGAATTGATGTATTCAGCATATCTCAATAGCTTTACCTAACCAACTGAAAATTATAAATATAATCCAGTTTTATTCTAATTTTTAGTTGAAAACCGTGCAAGCACATATTGCTTCCGATTCAAGGCGCGTTATCAATCAAAAATTTTCTTTTAATTCTCTATTATTCAATGACTTAAAAGTAGTTGAACAACATATTCGTGCGTAAGTGTGATTAAAGGTTAGTTTGTTGTGGATTAAAACATTTAGCTACATTGTTGGAACTCTAGCCATGAGGAAGTAAGGCAAGTTACAGGGTTTGAAACTGAGTTCAATCCCTCTCTGGCTCACTTTGGGGCAGAAACAAGCCAGCAAAACAACACCACCCCGCTTTCATAAAGAAAACCTTTAACACGTTAAACCATGATTTATTGCGCTTAAACGCGGTCATGAACCATCTGATGCTAAATTCAAAGCCTCCGAGGTGACTCTAAGCTCCCACTAACATCTGTATTCCTTCTCATACTGATCTATTTCCCTCTTTTCGAAGTACAAGTTATTAATAATTCGATATAAATCGCTCTAATATTTGAAATTGTTGTCTACAGTTTTATAGAGCTTGTCGCTTCGGTAATTGCCACAAGTAACGACACCTTTTGATGGTAAGTTTTGGTTATAAGGAGAGGGAATGGAAAACCCAATTGTCACACTTAAACAGGCCAGCAAAAGCTTTGTTGATGGTAAAGACACTCATAGCGTGTTGGAAAATGTCGACTTCGCTTTGGCAACAGGGGCAAGCGTGGCTTTGACAGGGGCGAGTGGCAGCGGGAAAAGTACTTTGCTGAACATCATTGCGGGGTTTGAACCTCTATCCGGAGGAGAGTTGTGGCTCGATGGCGAGAACACATCAAACTGGAAAGACCCACAATGGAGCCGATTCCGCCATCAAAAATTGGGGGTTATCTTTCAACAGTTCAACTTATTGACCCCACTCAACGTAAAACAGAACATCGCCTTCCCGCTCCATTTAAATCAACAAAAATGGGGCGACTGGTGCGATTACTTAGTGGAAGCGTTAGGCATCAGTGAATTGCTCGATAGGCATGTATCTGCACTCTCTGGCGGTCAACAACAACGAGTCGCAATAGCGCGTGCGCTAGCCCATAAACCCAAACTATTGCTTGCCGACGAACCCACAGGCAACCTCGACCACAAAGCAGGTATAGAGGTTATGAAGCTGCTGAGTGAAATCACTACACAAGGTAACACTGCCGTGCTGTTGGTTACGCACAGCCCAGAATGCGCCAGCTTTATGCAGACAAAATTGGTGTTAGATGATGGTTGTTTAAAGAACGTAGATCTAAAACTGAATCAGCACCAATCTTGTGAGCAATCCAATGAAGCAAGTTAAGTTCGCTCAAACTTGGCTTCCACACACCAAGCTGACTCTGAACCTATTCGCGGCGCACTATCGCCAATCGCCCTTGCAAGCCGCAGCGATTCTGATCGGCATTGTGTTAGCGGTCACCTTGTTTGTCGCAGTGCAAGCCATCAACCTCAATGCCAAGCGCAGTTATGCAGAATCGACCGAGCAACTTAGCGCTCAAGCGCAGAACCTTATCATTCCACCAGCAGGGCAAAACTATTTGCCGGAATCGCTCTACTTCAGCTTAAGACAAAGTGGATTAAGCGCAGCACTGCCCGTGATTGAAGGACGAGTGAGAGACGAACAAGGTCGTCGTTGGTCGGTACAAGGCAGTGAATTGATCGCAGCTCTTACCTCAAGATCTCGCTATTCTAGCGGCAAGCCAGACGAAAACGATAGAACGTCAGAAGACAGTCAAAACATATCCCTGTTCGACAGCGCATTACCGCTTCCTCAACTGTTAGCGGGCAAGCCCATTGTGATGATGAGCCAATCGCAACACCAAAACTTGGGCGAAGTAGACACACTAACTCTCGATGAAGTAGTCACCCAAGTTGTGGTGCTGCCTGATGAATGGCAGCTAGGTAGCCGAATGTTGATGGACATTGGATTCGCTCAGCAACTGCTTAACAAGCAAGGACAACTGAGCTATATCGCTGTTTTTAACACTAAAAGCGATACTCAGGGTAAGTGGCAAAGCCTCATAGGTGCACAAGGGCAATGGATTTCCAACAACCAAAGTACGGATCTCGGTTCAATTACCGATAGCTTTCATCTCAATCTTACCGCCATGAGTTTGTTGGCGTTTTTGGTTGGTTTGTTCATCGCTTACAACGGCGTAAAATACAGCTTGCTCAAGCGTAATCGGCTGTTGGTACAAATTCAGCAAGCTGGAGTTGCGCCAAGCATCGTGTTTTCTGCTCTGCTAATCGAGCTCACTGTTTTAGTCACATTAGGCGCGTCACTTGGTTTCATTCTCGGCATTCAACTCAGCCATTGGCTACACCCAACCGTCGCGATAACGCTTGAGCAACTTTATGGTGCAACACTGCTTCCCGGTACATGGCAGTGGCAATGGCTAGTGCAGGCTTTATTACTCACGTTAGCGGCTACGTTAGTTGCATGTTGGCAACACTTTAAGCAGCGTATTCGACAACCACTCTCTTCCCATGGCGGTTTTTACCAAGCGCCAGAGGCTTCTAACGAAAACCAGTTGTTTACTATCGGGTTGGTGCTGACAGTTATCGCGTTAGCAGGATTATGGCTTAGCGAGCATCATCGCTTCACCATGGCCTGGCTTGGAGTGTTAGTGGTGTCGATTCCTTTATATCTACCCAAAACGCTCAGCGTGTTAGCAAATTGGAGCGAAAAACGCACCCAATCGGGGCTAATACAATATCTTTTTGCTGAACTGAGAGAGCTAATATCTCCCCTATCCCTTGCCATGATGGCGCTGCTTCTAGCGGTTACTGCTAACATGGGAATGAATACCTTAGTTGGCAGCTTTGAATCCACCTTGAAGCAATGGCTAGAACAACGCTTACACGCCGATATTTACGTTAGCCCTGCCCAAGGTGAAATCGCCAATGTAGAGCGCGCGTTAGAACAGTTTGATAATGTTAAAACCGTCTATAAGCAATACTACGTCGATGATAACTTGCAGGGCTTACCAACTTTGCTCGGCACCAAAGACAAAGACACACTTGAGCAAACCATGGTGTTCCAATCCCGCGTTGATGACTTCTGGACGCGCTTTTACAAAGGTGAGTTAGTGGCAATCAGCGAACCTACGGCGGTCAAGCTCCGATTATCATTGAATAGCAAACTTGAACTTGATGCGATCCAAGACAAAACACTCATCGTCGGGGCGATTTTCCACGATTACGGCTCACCGAATGGCGAAGTGTTACTTGCACCTAATTTATGGCTCGAAAGCGGATTTACTGACTTACCCACCAGCTTGGGAATCAAAGTTTCTGGCGACCCACAAGTGGTGTACGAACAGCTACGCCAACAACTCAATTTGCACCCTAGCCAGCTTTACGATCAAGCGCAGATCAAATCGATCGCTTTAGATATATTCTCACAAACTTTTGCCATCACTCGGGCGCTTAATGGCGTCACATTAATGGTGGCGGTGATTGGGTTGTTCTGCGCCTGTTCCATGTTGCTCGATGCACGCAAAGCCGCCATTGCAAGGCTGTATGCGCTCGGTGTTAGTAAGAAAAAATTGATGGCGATGGTGGTCGGGCAAATCGTTGTTCTGGTCGCCTTCACTCTGGTTATCGCTTTACCACTCGGCGCTATGGTCGGTTATGTGTTGACGGACATCGTCACCCTGCGCGCCTTTGGTTGGAGTTTAAATTATGTATGGAATTGGAATGATGCACTCAGCATCGCAGCCATCACCATTTTAGTGGCTGTGATTGCGACCTTGATTCCACTGTGGCGTTTGGTCAGTAAACCCGTGGTATCCAGTTTACAGAGTGAGGTGTTGTGATGACTCGACCAATGAGAGCTTCCGTTCTAACACTTGGCATCTTGCTCCTTTTAGGGTGTGAGGAGTCCACACAACAAACCGCTCAAAATATGGGTTCGATACTCGGCACTGGAACACAAGCCGATAATGAAACACAAAAAGAGACTGAGCAATTCACGCCGGTAGTAAAAGGCGTGGAGATCACCTTCCCTACCGACCATCAAGCACACCTTAATTTTCGTCATGAATGGTGGTACTTAACCGCAAACTTAATTGATGAAGAAGGCAATGCGTTGGGCGTGCAGTGGACACAATTCCGCTTCGCGGCTGCACCACAGGACAGTGGCAATGGTACTAAGAAAACCACGTGGCAAAGCCAGCAGATTTACATGGCGCACAGTGCTGTCACCACTAAAGACAAACACTACGCTGATGAGAAGTGGTCACGCGACCAAGCAGAACTGGCAGGTGTAAGCGCTTCCCCATTTCGTGTCTATCTTGATGACTGGCAATGGAACTCTTCAAGCGATGATCTATTCCCCGCAAACTTGAACGCTAATTCCGATCAGTTTGGCTATTCGCTAACGCTCACCAGTAACTCGCACTATCAAAAGCAGGGCGAGCAAGGCTACAGCACCAAAAGTGGCGATGGCAAAGTGGCTTCCTATTACTACAGCCAACCATTCATCGATGTATCAGGCGAAGTAACCATTGATGGCATAACACATCAAGTGTCTGGCAAAGGTTGGATAGACAGAGAATGGAGCTCGCAGTTTTTACTCGACTCACAACAAGGTTGGGATTGGTTTGCGCTAAGGCTGAGTAATGAAACCAGTTTGGTGGTATTCCAGCTTCGCAACTCAACATCAGGCAAAGCCAGTTATGCTCACGCAAGGTTAATGAAGCAGGATGGCTCTGGCATTGCGATTTCACAGCAAGACATCAGCTTAACTGCTATTAGGCAAACTGAAATCGATGGACGTGACTATCCAACAGAGTGGCAAGTTTCGATTCCGACTCAAAAAATAGAACTGACTGTCTCAGCACTCAATCCAGAAGCAAAAATGCCACTGTCGGTGCCCTATTGGGAAGGGCCAATCGTTATTGAAGGAACACACTCTGGTACGGGCTATATGGAGTTGACGGGATATTAAGCATACCGGTACGGACATCGCTGCAATCCACAACTAATGCCTTACAGAAAGTTATGTATTCTTAGATTGTTCATGAAGATTTTTAGGTAACTATCTGTTATTAAAGAGTAGAATAGCCATTATTCAGATACTAGGTAGAAAATTTCTATCTTTAAATACAGAATTTTCTGTCTAATAACTAATAAGTTTCTATTTAGAGTTTGAGGGTAAGTTTGAATGTATGAAGAGCTGTTAACGAGAAAATTAAAGTTAGAACTCCAAGAAAATGGATATCCATCTGATGCTGTTATTGAGGAGCTAGCGGTTAGAAATCCTGATGGTCGAGTTCATTATATAGATTTAGCAATCATCGACCCTATAAGTAGCTCCATCTTAGCTATTTTTGAAGTTAAGAAAAATCTTGATGACAACCAGCAGATTAGAAAGGCAATAGCCCAAATAAAGTCATATTCGAAGAGTTTACCTGATTTACCTTTACTGTTCTTGTTTTGCTCCAATGAAGACAAACAATTCATCTATTCAGCGGACGTAGAAAGCAACAACTTGGAGCCATTAAACAAACTACCTAGTTTCGAGTCATTACTTAGTTCGCAAACATTAAAAGGTGTCGACCAAACACATCGCAAAGATACTAGTGTTGCTAAGAAATGGTCAAACATAGTTGCAGGAATGAGCTCTTCAATTGCAATAGCAGCATTACTCATTACATCATTTGGACTGTTTTTTGACAGCAGTAGTAAAACACTAGGGAATAAGGAACTAACTCTCGAATTATCTACGATGAAAGCAAAAACGTATCAAAGCCAAGCAATCGTTGAAAATCTAGAGCGAGAGCTAAATGAAGTAAAAGGTAGTTTAAGTTTGTTGTCAGATTTGCCTGAAGAGCAAAAATGGAAAATTGAAGTGAGCAAGTTACAAGCTAATGTTGAAGTACTTTCCAATAAAATAGAATCCTTAGAGTCCGTTCTAACTTCAGATCCTACTAAGGCTTTAGCGGTACCCCTTTTGCGTAAAGATCTTGAAAGTACAGAGAAAACATTAACACTTGAGTTATTACAAACTAGAGCTGAATTGGAACGTATGTACGACCAAAATAAATGGTTTATTGGCTTGATGTTTACAATAGCACTAAGTGTTCTTGGTATGGTGGCGAGTAGCTGGTTCAACAGGAAAGAAACTTAACAAACGTTTGAGAGTGATGCCAACCGCGTGACGGTTATCTCAACTTACCATGCCATTAACTACTAAAGGATAAATAATTGGAATTAAGCGTACTAAAAATAGTTATATTCTTGGCTGGTTGTCTCTCTGGATACTTCATCGCATATTCGAAGAAGAAAGGTGAAAATAAGGCGTTGCTAGAAGACATTCGTCAGTTAGAACAAGAAAAACGTTCAGTAGAGACAGATTTTGTTCTTAAAATAGAAGAAGTTAAAAAACAACATAACTTAGAGTTTGAACGACGTAAATATCAGTATGAAGAAAAAAGTCGTGTATATTCAGACTTCTGTTCAGAGTTAGATCGTTACCAGAGTAAAGGGCAAGTAATCCTAAAAGAGCAAGCTATGCCAATGATTTCAAGATTTCTTAAATCATTGGAAGCCTCAAATGACTCAGAAAACCTAGCTAGAATCTCGTTCTCTGAGTATTTTTCAGACGTGTTACTTTTGTGTAATGAGTTGAGTTTAGCTTTCATTGAAATGAAGAACCAAACCAATAAGTTAAGGTTGGTGACATCTGAGGACACAGACTTATTACTGACCCAACTCACGGATAACCTTCAAAAGTTAAATGATGTTTCAATCGAGATGATGAAGTTTATTGCTACACCAGAAGGTATGATAGACCCAAATAAACAACAGCAATACACCAAATGTTTAGTTGCTTTAGGTGATGACAATCAAGTCATTCGTAATGACTTAATACAGCAAATGAAGGCCGAGCTAACTTCAAGCTAGCAGCTAACGTTATAACCTCAATATCGTATTATCTCTGCCCAACACCGAGTTCGCAGCATCAAAAAAGCCATCACGAAGATGGCTTTTTAATACGAATTACAGAGGCATACCTACTGCTTAGCGTTGTTCAGACGACAAAGCGACCAATCAACCGTTACATCGGCTGCCATAAATATCATTTACCCAGCTTGGGTTATCAACGAATGGGTTACGGTTACCTTGCCACTGCACGGCTTTTTCATGGCGGTTACGCTCCCAATTGTCTACTGGATCGGCGTTATGCCATTGAAGTAATGTGCATAGCTTTCCAACCTTAGGCTTGCCTGACGTACTCGAAACATCATCAACCAGATACAAATCAGGCATGTTTGCGTTGTTACCTTCATAACGTACGGCCATGTAGAAAATCGAACGAGCAGTATCACCCTTTACAGCATCTCTAGGTTCAAAGCTGTCATAATCGGTTTTGTTCAACGGCGACTTTCTCAATGGCGAACCACCAAAGTCAAAGTCTTTGTTTGAGCGGATAGAGTTAATCTCTGCGTCGGTGGGTTGCAGGTGATGAATGTCTGTATAGCCCCACTGATCTTTACGCTTAAAACCAAAAGATTTAGGCCAAAGGTGCTCACGGTTCCATGCATTTTTGTCGTTATTTCCCGACGACGTAAAATCTTTAGATTGTGAACGGCCGCTGTAATACAGAATCACGTTATTCGAGTTATTCGGGTCTTCGTTGGTATCTTTTAATGCCGACCATACCTGGGTATACGATAATTGCTTTTGCCCACGAGCAGCAATGACACCGAGCATGTCTTTTAACGCATTTCCGTTGAGTCCTTCAGCTTCAAGGTAGTAGCCGTCAGGGTATGTAATATCTGCAAGCGCAACTGGACTAAGAGCGGTAGAAATTAGGAAAAGGCTTAGATTTAAACGCATTTTCATTGTTTTAGTATCCTTATTATTGTTTTAATCACTCATCATTGATGAGTGTCCTAAGACTCTACAAAACACAATTTATATGCAATTGTTTTATTTATAAAAAGGGAGGTCTGACGCCTTATTATTGAAGGGATCAATATCCAGTTCTTAATAGGTAATAACTCGCAATGGATTCTAGGTACTTTAGTTTGGCAAGACTTAACGTTTTGCCGTGACAGACACCCGTTTCCAAACCTATGCCTCTCCCTATACTAATTACAACAAACGATTCTTATATTGCTCTGGTGTTTGGCCTGAATATTTCTTGAACATACTAATGAAGGGGCTGGCTTGGTTGTAACCTAATGTGAGTGCCACTTCTTTAACCGACTGCCCGTTTCTTAATAGGTCCATAGAGTACAAGTAGCGAACTCGTAGTCGCCATTCCGTGAAGCTCATACCTAATTCACTTTGGCAATGACGCGACAAAGTACGCTCAGTTGCGTGTACTTTCTCTGCCCAATCTTTTAGCGAGATATCGTCGGTTGGGTTCTCTTCTATCGCTGCAAGAATGGGGGCAAGATACTTGTTATCAGTTGAAGGTAAGAAGTGATGCTCGACTTGGCGCTCTGCAAGTTGATCGAGTAACACCCGAACAAGCCTTTGATCTTGTTCGCTTTGTGCAACGTTAATATCGCGTTGGCGAAAGTCATCAATAATCGAAGACACGATTGGGGTGATCTTAATGAGGCTGGTTTTCTCAGGCAGATGCTGAGTTAACTCATGAGCAATGTTCAGTGAACAGTAATCCAATGGCTTACGGTTGTAACTGCAGTGCATGACCCCAGCTGGCACCCAAATAGCGAGATGTGGCGGCGCGAGAAAGCGTATGCCTTCTGCTTCCATTTCAAGAATCCCACCGCTGATCAACTGAACCTGTCCCCAAGGGTGGCTGTGAATACGAGTTTCGGTGTTCGATAAGAAAGCTTCGAAATTCATAAATACGTTGGATGGTGCCTTATCGATTGATAAGGACGGGTGAAGGTTTCTTGAGTGTTTTTTCAAACTTGTCTTCCTATCGCGTCTGATGTCTTTTTAAAGATATCTGTAAGTATAACGACCTGTCAAACTAGCCGCATCAAGTCATTTGCGACGGAATTCACATGTATTATCTATTACCATTTTTCACAGTCTGTATCTGGGGTGCAAATGCGATCGTCAACAAGCTAGCAGCGAGCACGATAGAACCAAGTGCGATGAGTTTTTACCGTTGGTTTATTGCGATGTTAATTTTGACGCCTTTCTGCATTCGGTCTGTGATTAAACAGTGGCCAATCATTAAGCCGAACTTGTCCAAATTAGCTTTCCTTGGTTTTTTGGGCATGGTGTTAAACCAATCTTTGGGTTACTACGCAGGCCTAACCACTTCCGCTTCTAACATGGCATTGATTACGTCTTTGGTTCCACTCATCAGTGTGTTTCTTAGTGTGCCTTTGTTGAACAAGTCTATTTCTAGCCTGAGTATTGTGGGCGGTGTATTGTCTCTGGCTGGGTTGGCGTTAATGCTCGGTAAAGGCGATCCTCTGTTCTTCATCCATCAAAACCTTACCCAAGGCGATGGTTATATGTTAATCGCGGCCTGTGTTTACGCTTCTTACTGCGTGTTACTCAAACGCTGGAAAATGCCAATTAGTAGTTGGGTCGTGATTTATATTCAAGGGTTATTTGCTGTCGCGATGTTGACTCCTCTTTGGTTAACAAGCGAGCAACTACTGCCATCACAGCAAGCTGTTCCTTTGATCGCTTATGCCGCGGTTGCTGCTTCTATTTTGGCGCCTTGGATGTGGGTGAAAGCGATTGACACCATTGGTGCAGATTCAAGTGCGATGTTTATGAACTTGATGCCCGTTATCGCGATCGTATTAGCCTCCACTTGGCTAGGCGAAGAGATTAATCAGTTCCATATCATTGGTGGTGTGATGGTTATTTCAGGTGTCATTCTTGCTCAAATCAAAAGAAAGCCAAGGCTTGAGGCTGCTCTACCTCAGCAAAGCTAGCTTTTCTTAGATTAAACGAACGAAAATTCGCGAATCAACCTCTCCTTACAATGCCTGCTCCCTCAGCAGGCATTGTTGTTTTCCTGTTTTGTTCAATTGTTCTGTTCACACCGTTTTCAAATTCCTTTAATGCGCACTTACTGTTGTTGCAACCTTGAGCTGACTCATGTTTAATGCATTGAGTACTGTTTAAGTTGTAAAAGGAATTACAATGACTCAACCAAGGATCCCAGTGATCATATCGTCACTGCTTGCTCTATCCTCAGCCTCAAGCTTTGCTGCCACAGTTCCTACTGATACACCATTAGCTAAAGAACAACATTTTGTGCGTGGCAATGGCGCAGAACCCAACACTCTCGACCCAAACTTTGTTAATTCTGGTATGCCCGGTGACATTATCGTCAATGATATGTTTGAAGGCTTTGTGATCGAGAACAGCGATGGGCAGATTATCCCAGGACAAGCTAAAGAATGGTCGTTCAGCAAAGACGGCAAAACCATCACGTTTATGTTGAAAGAGGGTCTTCAATGGTCAAATGGCAATCCAGTGACAGCATCAGACTTTGTCTTTGGCTGGCAGCGTGCCGTGTCACCTAAAACGGGTAACAATACAGGGTTTGTTTTCTCGACGGCGAATATCGTTAACGCCAGTGAGATTCTTCGAGGAGATAAAGACCCGTCGGAACTGGGCATTAAAGCATTGGATGAACACACGGTTGAAATTGCGCTTTCAAAGCCTACGCCCTACTTCATGAGTTTAATGAGCATCAAAACCTTCTTCCCTCTGCCCGCTAAGTTGGTTGAAGAGAAAGGCGACCAGTGGACTCGCGCAGGGAACATGGCAACCAACGGCGCTTATACTCTGAGTAAATGGGTACCTAACGAATACGTAGAAGTGACCAGAAACCCGAATTACTGGGATAACGCTTCAACCGTCATCAATAAGGTCACTTACCTTGGTTTATCATCTCAAAATGCTGAACTGATTCGTTATCAATCCGGTGAGATTGACATGACGAATCGCGTTCAACTTGAGTATTACCAAAAGCTTGTCAAAGAAAGCCCTGAACAGATTAAGGCACAGGCTTTGTTAGGGTCATATGTTTATTCGTTCAATACGCGTCAAGTTCCGTTTGATGATGTAAGAGTTCGACAAGCATTAAGCATGGCAGTAAACCGAGAGATTTTAGTCGATAAAGTGACGGGACAAGGGGAGCCTGAAGCCTACAGCGTGACGCCTAATAACATCCCGAATTACACGGCTCCTAAGTCTTTATTCGAAGCGCTAGATAGCTCAAAACGTCAAGCCAAGGCCAAACAGCTATTAGAAGAGGCTGGATACAACCAAGAGAATCCTCTTAAATTTACACTCACGTACAACACCAGTGAAAACCACAAAAAGATCGCCATCGCAATTGCATCAATGTGGAAACCACTTGGCGTAAAGGTAGAGCTAGAGAACATGGAGTGGAAAGCGTATGTCGCCGCTAAAGGAGCGGGAGATTATCAGCTTGCTCGTTCTTGGGCCTTTGGGGACTATCCAGAGCCTTCAGCGCTGTTAGAAGCCTTCACTTGTCGGCACACGGCCAATGAGAGTGGCTACTGTAACTCTGATTATGATGAGCTCTTGCAGCAAGCGAGTAAAACGGAAGATCAATCTAAACGTTTTGCTCTATATCAGCATGCTGAATCGCTTCTGAACGAATCTGCAGCAGTTATGCCTTTATACCACTACAATCATACTCGATTAGTGCGAAATACACTTAAAGGCTTCCCGAACAATAATCCGAAAGGAAATATCTACGCAAAGGATCTATACTTTGTTCAAGAGTAAAAATGAGCTAAATAACAAAAGATTTTACTACCACTTTAGTGGTAAAAACACTAGAATCATTTTAACTAAACCAGATTAACAGCGGTTAGTTGGCAAACATAAAAAGGTACCGACATGAGTACCTAACGGCTTGAAAACACCTAGCACTGCGCTAGGTGTTTTTTTTTACTATCAACCTTTCTAGCTCGCTGATCAAACTTTCTAATTGCTTGATCAATAATTTCTAACCACGTGTTCAATATTGCTTCATCCGTGTTTGCCACTTGCCTCAACCGCCTTTAAACATCAATATTCACCCGTTTGTCACTCGTTTGAAAAAATAGTCTCGATCGTGAGATTATCCACTTTAATTTATGTCATCTTAAGTATATTGTTATTAGCAAGTAACAAGCATGTTATGCAGCACAATAATAATGAAGGAAGATAGATGAGCAGTAACAATAGCCGACAAGATGGTAAACGAGACGTTACTCTGCGTTTTTTAGCTGAACCCGGGGATGTGAACTTTGGTGGTAAAGTTCATGGTGGTGCAGTAATGAAATGGGTCGATTTAGCGGCTTATGCTTGTTCTGCTGGATGGAGTGGTAAATATTGTATTACCGCTTACGCAGGTGGTATTCGATTCGTTGCGCCAATCCATGTAGGCAACCTTGTTGAAGTAAGCGCGAAGGTCATCTATACCGGTTCATCTTCCATGCACATCGCTATCGACGTTCAAGCTAGTGACCCTAAAGAACTCAACAACCGCCTAACGACTCACTGTATCGTTATTATGGTCGCTGTTGATGAGAATGGTAACCCGACTAAGGTGCCAGAATGGGTGCCAGAAACGCCAGAAGACATTGAATTAAGAGATTCGGCTATTCGCCTAATGAACATGCGAAAGCAGATAGGTGAAGAGATGGAAGCGCACGTAAAGTACCTTAAATAAGGTCAATCACTAACCGTAACCTACAAAACCTAATTACGATGCCAAGCCCATGCTTGGCATTTTTTTATCTGACTCAGATCCCCTATACAAACTCACACAGACAAAGCCGCGTCTTAACTAATACTGCTTATCTCAATACTACTTATGTCAACAAGGCTTATATAGCGTGATTCTCAGCCAAGGGTTGAAATGAACTCGCTGTTGTTGAGCGATTTGCTCGAACTGTAATAAAGTCGTCATTTAGCTCTGGTTAAATACCGCCAATCATAATGGATGTATTTGAATTTCCCGGAGCTACTCTTGAGCGTCACACGCACCACACTTAGCGAATCTACACTGAACAACCTCAAGGCAGTTGAGTATCAATGGGTCAGAACATTGTACGTAGAAGGTTACGATAGCAATGAAATTAACCACTATATCCAGACTTGTTTTGGCGGAGACAACACGTTTGCGGATCTCTTTCGCCGTGTCGCGCTCGATCAAGAAAGCATTTATGTGTTGTTGCAACACTTGGGCTGTGCTCCCTCAAGCAAAGAATTCTAGCTTTTATAGTTCATCGCTAGTCGTTCATAGGTCCTAACTGATCATAGTTCCTAACTGATCATTGGTCCTAGCGAATCATTTTCCTAACTAATCACAGCTATCTGCATCTAGCTTGAATCAGCGGCTAACATCAACCGTTAGTCATTCAATACTTCTCCAACCCATTCCATAGGTCAGGGATATAGTTTCCTGCAATCCACAGCTACCGACTGCCTCTATATACATTTTCTCTGTAACTTCTGTATTTGTTGCACGCAAATCATTGAAGTATCACGCATTGGATTATTAGCAATATATCAATAGGCCAACCGCCCTTTATACTGAGTGTCTGATTTGTGAGACTCGTTCATGTCTTCAAGTAAGAAGAATGAGACAGGTGAGATTCAGGAGATAAATGGCTCGAAGCTTTAATGGCTAAAGCAGCTATAAGCACAAAAATTGACAGATAAAACAAAGACCAAATAGAAAGCAAAAAGTAGCAGGCATAAAAAAACCCAAGTAAATACCTGGGTTAGAGTTACAAAAACCACTAATCATTAATAGCGTAAGGAACCTGATTAGTAGCCAGCTATGCGTAACCTGAGGGTTATTTTTATTACTGATCGGCGGCCAAACCAAATGATGTAATAAAAATGCCAATACAGAGCGACCTATAAGGTCGCTCTTTGTCTTTCTTATAGGGTACAGCTTATCCTTTTACACCACCTGCCGTCAAACCGCCAACTAACCAACGTTGAGCAAGTAAGAACACGATAGTAATCGGAAGTGCTGAAAGTACAGCCGCTGCCGCGAAGTCGCCCCATAGGTAGTTCTGAGGGTATAGGTATTGCTGCATACCTACCGCTAGCGTGTAAGAGTTCACATCCGATAATAGGATTGAAGCAACTGGTACCTCACCAACAACACCAATGAAAGATAGAATAAACACAACCGCAAGGATTGGCACCGACAATGGCAGTAGAACCAATCTGAATGCTTGCCAAGGCGTTGCGCCATCAAGTGCTGCCGCCTCTTCCAAAGAGTTATCAATCGTCTCAAAGTACCCTTTAATCGTCCAAACGTGCAGTGCAATACCACCCAAGTACGAGAAAATCAAACCACCGTGCGTGTTCAAACCTAGGAACGGAATGTATTGACCAAGTTTGTCGAACAACGCGTAGATAGCCACAAGAGCAAGTACCGCTGGGAACATTTGGAAAATCATCATCGCTTTCAGGATAGTTTCTTTACCTTTAAAGCGCATACGAGCGAATGCATAAGCCGACGTCGTAGACAGCGATACAATAAGAATAGACGTAATACCTGCTACTTTTATTGAGTTCCATAACCAAGTCAGTACTGGGAATGGAGGTGGAGTCACTGAGCCGTCAGCGTTAGTGACTGACATTCCTAGAGCCAGTTTCCAGTGTTCCAAAGATGGATTGTCTGGAATCAAGCTACCTGTTGCAAAGTTACCCTCGCGGAACGAAATCGCAATAATCATCAGTAGTGGGAAGATAATTAGCGCTAAGAAGCACCACAGCGCAATATGCGTTGCCCACAATCGGTATTTAAGGCCTTTACCTTGTACCATAGCCATTGTCGTGCTCCTTAATCTTGAGTCAGTTTAGTAAAACGAAGGTTGAGTAATGCTAGAGCACCAACCAATAGGAAAATAAGCGTTGCGATCGCACTTGCTAGACCAAAGTCTTGACCGCCGCCGCCTTCGAATGCGATTCGGTAGGTGTAGCTTACAAGCAAGTCTGTGTAACCCGCTGGCTCTGAGGTGCCAATCATGTTCGGGCCACCATTCGTCAATAGTTGAATCATTACAAAGTTATTGAAGTTAAAGGCAAACGCTGCAATCAATAGCGGTGTCAGCGGCTTAATCATCAATGGGAACGTAATACGTTTGAAGTTGTGAATAAAGTTCGCACCATCAATCGCTGAAGCTTCATACAAATCTTCAGGAATCGCTTTAAGCAGACCCATACATAGAATCATCATGTAAGGGAAGCCTAGCCACGTGTTTACAATCAATACCATGCTTTTCGCTAAGATAGGATCAGAGAACCAGTTTGGGCTTAAACCAAAGATGCTTTCTAACACCATGTTTATTTCACCGAAGCTCTGGTTAAATAAACCTTTAAAAATCAGGATTGAGATAAATGCAGGTACTGCGTAAGGCAAGATAAGCAAGACACGGTAAACAGCTCTGCCTTTTAACTCTTCCCACTGCACGATGTTCGCCAGAATTAAGCCAATTGCCAACGTAAATGCAACGGTAAGGATGGAGAACACCACTGTCCAAATAAAGATGCTAATAAAAGGCTCTTTGATACCGTCATCTTTCCATACACGTTCAAAGTTATGAGTGCCGATTTCGACAACAAATCCCGGAGAGATGGTGTTACCGATAAATGCGCCGTTTTCATCCACTGGCTGATAGAAGCCCACTTCCATATTTGGCTTAAGTGTTTCACCTGACTCATTGTTGTATAAAGTCTCGCCATCATCTTGAAGAGTGTAAAGCGGAGCAACAGCAGCAAACTTACGTAAGCCACTCATACGAATATCATCACCATTTGGCAGGTGGAAATCTACACCACTAATCGCCGCGCGGTTTTGGATGATCGCTTTAATCTTTTCTTTCTCACCTTGTGCAGACTCAACCACAGACAGATTCATTTCTGTTGCAGTCATACCGTCAAGAGAAAATACGTCAGTTGCTAACAGTTGGTTACCATCTTTAACCACGATCTGGTGACCATTATCTGTCTTGTACAAAGTGAATGGGTAGCTTTCACCGCTTTGAAAAGAACGATCTAAAAGAACGGTTTGAGTACGCTCAAGAGACAGTTGGTTTTTTGCGCTGTAGTTAGTGAACGCAAGTCCAACGGTATATGCCAACGGGAAGAGAATGAACAAGATCATTCCGGCAATACCTGGATAAATATAACGGTGGGCGTAAGTTTTCTTACTGCCAAAAATGTAAAGTGCCAAAGCCGTTAAAATCACAGTAAGCAGCGCAAAAGCGAGCTCACCGCGTGAATACATTAGAATTGTAGCGTAGCCGTTAATTAAGCCAACGCTACCAAGCAACCCCCATTTGATGAAGACGCTTTTACTGCCTGGAAGGCTTGATGGTGCTGGGATAGCATCTGTACCTTGAACTGACTGCATAGAGGAACCTGCTAGCGATATAGATAAAAAATAGAAAAGTAAGGAGAGGTTACCCTCTCCTTAAAAGGTAGTGCTTGGTTGTTACTTAGTCATGCGACCTTCAGCAGCTTTTAGTGCTTGGTCTACTGTTTGACGGCCGTCAACTACGTTGCCGATCGCTTCTTCCATGCTGTACCAGAACGTTGTGAACTGAGGGATGTTAGGCATGATTTCGCCGTTCATCGCGTTGTCCATTGTTGCTGCAATACGAGTGTCGCTGTCTAGTTGACGTTGGAAAGAGTTAAGAGCAACAGCGCCTAGTGGCTTGTCGTCATTCAGGCTCTTCATGCCTTCGTCTGTTAGTAGGTAGTTTTCCATGAACTCAACAGCTAGGTCGCGGTTTGGAGAAGCAGTGCTGATACCACCTGCCCACACACCAACGAAAGGCTTAGACGCTTTACCGTTAAACTTAGGCAGTGTTGCTACGCCGTAGTCAACGCCAGCTTTCTCGATGTTTGCCCAGCCCCAAGGGCCGTTGATTGTCATTGCAACGTTACCCGCAACGAATTCAGACTCAGCAACTGAGTAATCCATGTCTGCAGAGATAACTTTGTCTTGTACCATTTTCTCGATGAAACCTAGAGACTTCTGAACACCTTCAGCCGCTACGCCCGCATCTTTAATGTCGTAACCTTCAGCAGTTTGTTTGAATGCGTAACCGCCGTCAGCTGCAAGTAGAGGCCATGTGAAGTAAGCGCCGCCACGTAGAGGCCACATGATCGCTTTCTTGCCGTCTTTTTGAAGCTCAGCGTTAAGTGCTGGGATTTCTTCCCAAGACTTAGGTGGGTTAGGAACAAGTGCTTTGTTGTAAATTAGAGAAACTGACTCAACCGCTACTGGGTAAGCAATTGTTTTACCTTCGTATGAAACAGCGTCCCATGCGAAATCTACGATACCTTCTTTAGTTTCCTTAGAAGGTTTGATATCAGCAAGAAGACCGGCTTCTGCAAAGCCACCAAAACGGTCGTGTGCGTAGAAAATCATGTCTGGGCCATCGCCAGCCGCTGCAACTTGAGAGAACTTCTCTTCTAGTTTGTCAGGAAAGGCTACCGTTACTTTCACACCAGTATCTTCTTCAAAGCGTTTACCTACTTCAGCCATTCCTTCATAAGCTTTGTCGCCACCAACCCAAATAGTTAGTTGACCTTCTTCGATAGCAGCGTTTGCACCAAAAGAACCCAGAGCAACGATTGTGCCTAGAGCTACAGCGCTTAGAGCGTTTTTCATGTCAATATCCTTTTTATATTTATACGTAGGGCGCATTCAATTAAGACGTGCCAGTTTTCGGAGGTTATGATCTGAGAAAACGGGCTTCAGCTCATCATCCTAGCCACTACGCCCCAGCTATTATGGCTTAATTTCGTGATCGCCATCCGGTCAGATTAGAGACCAAAATCACAAAATGCATATTCATCGTGATCAACATCACTGTTGAGGCGTGTATTTATTTGAACTGGATCGCCAATTACCAATAACCCCATTAACCTACTCCTCCCCTCCTACTCCCCCTCGTTAAATTTTCACTAGGAGGATGTACGATTGTGCCAATTCACCGAAACTGCATCCATCCAAGAGTGGATAGTAAGAACCCTTTACCAACGAATGTTTTGCGTTGAAGCATTGTTCATTTAGTTGGCTTCACTGCCCGCTGTTGTCTTTATTAAGCATCGAGCTAAATCTGTGATTGAATCACGGGGGAGATTTAGCTGGATGTGGGGGAAATAGGCACCAGTTTGGCTATGACGGGTGGGCTTGGTTAAAGAATCCAAGTCTCACCCACTTTTTTCTTACTCATTCAATACTTACCAATTCCTACAGTTACTGCTGACCCAAAAATTTCTTATAATGATAAGCAGTAAAACTTAAAATTTGATCGATCGAGGACTAGCTAGATGGCGAGTGTCACGTTAAAAAACGTTTATAAATCATATGGTGATGTACAGATTTCTAAGGACGTAACCTTAGACATCAACGAAGGTGAGTTCGTAGTATTCGTTGGACCATCAGGTTGTGGTAAATCGACGCTATTACGCTGTATCGCAGGTCTAGAAGACATTACGTCTGGTGATTTGTACATTGGCGACCAACGCATGAATGACGTTGAGCCTTCAAAGCGTGGCGTAGGTATGGTATTCCAATCTTACGCGCTTTACCCTCACCTTAACCTTTACGACAACATGTCTTTCGGCCTGAAGCTAGCGAACGCTAACAAAGCTGAAATTGATAAGCGTGTTGAACATGCTGCAGAAATCCTTCAGCTTGGTCACCTTCTTGAGCGTCAGCCTAAAGCCCTATCTGGTGGTCAACGTCAACGTGTTGCTATCGGTCGTACTCTGGTTTCTCAACCAAACGTATTCCTACTTGATGAACCTCTATCTAACCTTGATGCTGCTTTGCGTGTTCAAATGCGTTCACAAATCACTAAGCTACAGCGTCAACTAGGTTGCACCATGATCTACGTTACCCACGACCAAGTGGAAGCGATGACAATGGCCGATAAGATCGTAGTTCTTGATGGCGGTTATGTATCTCAAGTCGGTAAGCCGCTTGATCTTTACCACTACCCTCAGAACCGTTTCGTTGCTGGCTTTATTGGCTCGCCGAAGATGAACTTTATGTCTGTTCACATCGAGCAAGCTGAAGCAGAACGCGTATTGGTACAACTTTCAAACGGCATGACTTTCTGGATCCCGGTAGATGGTACCACTGTCAATGCTGGTGACCGTATGTCTCTGGGTGTTCGTCCTGAACACTTGTTGTCTGCTGAAACAGGTGACGCGACGATTGAAGCTGAAGTGATGATGGTCGAGAAACTAGGTAACGAAACTCAGGTTTACCTAAACCTCGAAAGTGCTGATGCTGATGTTATCTACCGTCAACCAGACACGTTAACGATTGAGTCTGGTGACAAGCTAGCGATTGGTATTCCTGCGCACCGTTGTCACTTGTTCCATAGCGATGGTCGAGCATGTCGTCGCTTGTACAAAGAGTACGGCACCGACTAATCGGTTCGCCTTTTTAAGATATAACTTGCCCATATCGAATCCCTCTTACCAAGTAAGGGGGATTTTTTTGTTTAAAGGCGCCAACTACTTTCACTTTGATTGTTTAACTTTTCGTACAGCTCAGTTAGCTTTTTCGAGCGGCAATAAAAAAGGCCTAGCGGATGCTAGACCTTTATCTGTTTGTACTAAAAGCCACCCTATCTAACGATATAGATTAGCTCTACTGAAACTTAGTGGATTGGCGTATCACTTGTTTTGTTGAACTGGCCAAAATGCTTTTCTAACACTTCTGGTGTTAGTTTGCCTTCCGCTTCTAGTCGCTTAAATTCAGCAACGATCGCTTTTTGCTCTTCAATTGATGGCAGTTGTACTTCTGGCTCATCGCCCATCTCTTGAGTCATCTGCTCTAGTTCTTTTTCAAAATCGCTCATGATACTTACCTAAATATTAAACCTCATGAGATTTTACTCATTTACGCTCTGTGATGCTAGAGCGATTAAGTGCAAAGCCCGAAACCAGATCAAGCTAAGGCCAGTTAGAAGAAAACAGGCCCGTAAATAAAAAGAGCTGGATTCACGATTAAATGAATCCAGCTCTTCATCAATGCCCCTTTCTAAGCCATGCTACAGCTTAAAGGATTTAAAGCTTAAAGAGATTACAGCTTAAACGAGCCAACCATCTTATCTAGGCGAGAAGACAGGTCGCGAAGCTCTTGGCTTGCTTCAGCAAGTTGCTCGGCCGTACCTGTCGTCACTTCGTTGATCGCGTTGATCTCTTCAATGTTCTGGTTGATGGTGTGAACTACGGTTGATTGCTCTTCCGTTGCGGTTGCCACTTGTGTGTTACGGTCGGTGATGTCAACGATGCGGTCTGAAATACCACCCAGTACGTCTACCGCTTCGTCCGATGCTGATACACCTTCAAGCGTGATCACTTTACCCGCACTCATTGCAGATACAGCGTCTTTCGCATCGCTTTGCAGTTGGTTGATCATCTTCTGAATCTCTTCCGTCGAATCTGCTGTACGACTTGCGAGGTTACGAACTTCATCGGCTACCACAGCAAAGCCACGACCTTGTTCACCGGCACGTGCTGCTTCAATCGCTGCGTTCAATGCGAGTAAGTTAGTTTGCTCTGAAATATCACGGATAACACCCAGAATAGAACCGATATCTTGAGTTGTTGAAGCAAGCTGTTCAACCACTTGGCCCGTGCTTTCGATATCTTGAGCCAAACGACTGATCGCGTCTTTTGCTTTGTTTACCACAGAACGACCCACTTCAGTATTACCAGAAGCTTGCGTGGCTGTTTCTGCTGCTGTCGCCGCGTTTGATGCAATCTCACTGATGGTCATACCCATTTGATTAATCGCAGCCACCACTTGAAGGGTTTGATCGCGTTGCTCTTGGCTATTGTCGTGAGTGATGTGTGCTTTGTTAGAAACACTCTCTGCCGCCACTTGAAGCGCTTGGCTTGTCGAGCATACTTCTTTCATCGACTCGTGAATCTTTTCAATGAATCCGTTAAAGCCCTTTGAAAGCTGTGCGATTTCATCGTTGCCTTTGACTTCAATACGCTGCGCCAGATCGCCATCACCTTCGCCAAGGTCACCAAATCGCTTAGCCAGAAGTTTAATCGGTTGAGTGATGCTGTTTGCTAGCACTACGCCCATTAAGATAAAGACTAAAGCCACGACAGCCGTCATGATCAACATCTTTTGTGCCGTCGCATCGAGCTCAGCAAACACTTCATCAGTTGGTACCACACCAATAACGAACCAGTCCATTGACGACACATAAAGGCTCGCGACGAATAGCTCTTGTCCTTGGCTTTCGGTGGTAATTAGGTTGAAACCCGACTTGTTCAATAGCTGACTAGCTTGAGGGCCGTAAAGTTGTTGAAGTGACGAATCACTGCGTGAGCGCTCACGGTGAATTTGTACATCACCTTGGCTATCGGTCAAAAATACAAAGCCTGTATTTTCAATCTTGAAACCGTTCAGCAGGTTAACCATGTCATCCATCGATTTTGATAGACCTGACATCGCCAAACCAGAAGGCTGTTGGTAGTTGGCAAACATCTTCACTTCACCATTGGCTTCTTGGAACATGCTCACCATAGTTGGCTGGCCTGACTGAGTAAAACCGAAGAACCAACCATCTTGTTGTTGGTTTAGCTGGCGTAAGAAACCATCTTGATTCCAGTAGTAAGCTGTTTCACGGTTGGCAACCGATGCATCGTTTAACTGGTATTGGTTACGCACGTTATTCAGTTGTTTAACTAGCTTATTCTCAATATCCGCATCACGTTCAGTCGAGTCGATAGCGTCAGAAATGAATTCATTCGAAGCAATTTGCTCCGCTGCCAACAACAGCTGAGAGACTTCACGATCTATTTCACCGTTGATTCGCTCAAGCATTCCAGGAAGCTCAATATCAACCAATCGATGGCTCAATACATCTCTTGCTTGTTGTTGCGCCATCGCACCTACGATGACCGTAGAAGCCAGAACCGCAAAAGTAATTCCAAGTACAACCTTTTGCTTAATACTCAGAGAGTTAGTTTTCAACATATTTGGACCTTTAAAAAGAATCGCTCTTTATTTATGTACCCTGAACAGGACTTTTTAGTGCACTCCAATCAGCAATGCACAATCTGAGTTATGTATCGGCTAAAACCAATATAACTAGAGACTTTTCTCTCAAAAAACTGCAAATATGATGTAACGACTCAATCATTTTCTCTTGGGATAAAGATTATCGAGGTCAATATTATTATCTTATTAGCATTCGCTTGGGTTATTTAATGATGCTTAACACGCTAACCCTTCAGATATAAAGGCATTAAGTTTGTCCTCATTAATGATATCAATGCGGCGATAACCTATTTCAATCATGCCTTCTTTCGCCAATTGTTGGAGAGAGCGGCTGAGTGTTTGACGGGTACACCTAGACAGATGCGCCAACTTATCTTGGGTATATAAGATCGGATTGAGTTCGTTCGGCATCCCATTTGAACGACTGACTAATAACAGTAACTTAGCAACGCGAAATTCATTTTTAAGCAGTACAGATTCTGTCGTCCACTCCATCAACAGCCGGAATCGAAAGCTGATTTCACGAATTGCAATTTTATAGAGTTCTGGATAACGGTCAGCGATATCTCTCATTTTTTTGACAGGAATAGCCACGACAATCGCATCAGAAGATGAGTAGAAGTTATGGTTGGTCGGTTGTTCATCAAAACAGCCTATCCATGTCAGCCAGCTGTTTGGGCCTAGCATGGCAATGCACGCCTCATCACCACTTTCACTGTAACTCATCAGTTCGATATGTCCCTTAACCACAAGGCGCATGGTATCGACAGCGGTATAGGCGGAATTGAGCAAAGTCGGAACCTTATAGGCTTCAATTCTTGCAGCACCGACTATCTCTTCAACGGCTTTCGGATCTAGCTGATTTAGCGTGGGATCATGTCTTAACACCAGCTCAAGCATCGAATGTTGTTCTTCACTACTCATCGTAGGAACGAAATTAGAATGTAAGATTTTACACATTGTTCTCATCCAACCCCTGATAGCTTGTTAATTAATTGTTAAATACAGACTAACAATTAATCGAATAAAAAAGCTAGGAAAAACCACAAGGTCGTGAAATGAGGATTCAAGAATGCAAATGCCATGCGTAAACACATTGAGCCGTTGGCTCTTTAAAGGCTCGATAGCAACAGTTTTAATTACCTGCGCTAGCTGGAGTACAGTCTCAGTAGCCAACGATAAATTTGAGGGGATCCCCGGTGAAAGAACCTGTTTCTTCCGTTATGGTCCGGTCTCTGCAGACCCATACATTAACGTTGCCTACCCCGATGCTGCGGTAAAATATTGGGGAGCAGCTTTTACTGTACCTGATGGTGCCAAGCTAAAATTAGAAGGGCAATTCCCACATTCTCGCTACATGTCGTTCATTAGCTATGATGACCGTGGAAGACCGGTACAATCTTTACCCGACTACATGATAAAACCCAGCCAAAGCAGCGTGAACCCTTTCAGAGAAGGCAGTCAGCGTGACAGCGTTCTTAGGAGCTACCAAGTCAATATTCTCAACGCTCAACCAAAAACCGATTACACCGCAGGCCAAATACGTGATGGCGCAGAAATGGATGAACTGCATACACCAAAATCTTCAGCTAATCAGCAGGTGATCATCTACCGCATCTACGCAAAAGACGAAAACAGTGATGGCACTGGGAATACAGCATTACCGCAGCCAGTCGTCACGCTTGCTTCAGGAAAGGAACTTCGCGGACAACAAGCGTGTGATTCTCTGCAAAGTGCGCAACCGTTAAAAGCTCAATTAAATGCCCTGGGAATCCCAGTCGAGAAGTATCGTGAGTTGGTTACACAACCCAACAAGCCCGCAGGTTTCCCCGCAACCAATCCATCGACTTGGCACATTCAGCTCGACCGAGAAAGCTTGTTAGGTATTTACACAGGGAAAATCAATCCTGAAGCGAGACGAAGTACGGGTGGCTTCTACCCAAATCTTGATAACAACTACATTAGAACCGTCGTTAATCGCAAACATGGCCCTGTATTTGTCCTCAGAGCCAAGGCTCCCGTTACACCAAAAACTTTCCATGGCGTTAAAAAAATGACCAAAGGTGACCTCCGTTACTGGTCGGTCTGCTCGAACAAAGGCTTCGCTGTAACCAAAGTCAACGACTGCCTTTACGATGAAGCGATTCCGGTGGACAAGGACGGCTATTACACTGTCGCCGTGAGCCGCGCTGCCGACAGACCACGTAACGCTTTTGCCCAATGTGGTGTAGGTTGGTTACCAATGGCAGACGATGGTGATGGCATTATTGATGAAGACGCATCGATTGTTCAAATCCGTCACATGCTCGCAGCGCCGGAGTTTAGCCACGCCATACAAAACATCCAGCAAGATAAAGATATCGCCCCGGTGATGGGGGAATACTACCCAAGAACCTTCTACACCACGACCAACAACTTCGAGCTCATGATTCCTTGTTCGGGGTAATACTCTCCATCTGAATAACCCATTAATAAACCTACGAAATGGCAGGTTCCCCGCCTGCCATCTATGACCGAATACCATCAATTTTCTGAGGTTGCCATGCTACTCAAACTACTACCCCTGTTGTCGATCATCTCTTTTCTTTTTACATCACAAGCAGCACATACAGAAGAACTCGAACCAGAACGAAAACCAGAGCAAGAGCAAGGACAAGGACAAATAGAAGACCTAGACGATCCTACCGCGCTGAGCTCATTTCTGGGAATACGAACAGGGACTAACGGATATGGTGCCATCGCGCAATTTGGATTCAATAGCCCCGACAGTGCATTCGGTCACAACAGCTTCATTCAATTTAAAGACGACTTTGAAACTCTACATCTACGCCACTTTTCGATCTATAAACAGAGTGGGACGGGGTTGTTTGTCGATATGCAGCGCAACAATGCCAATGCGATTCCCGTTAACCGAGCTTCTGTTGGTGCCATCCAAATAATCCCTCTCTCAGACAAACTTAGGATTAACCCTGCCCTTCTATATGGCGAAACGTGGACAGACGACAAGCAAGCTCGAAAGACGCTGTTTCCAGATACATCAATTGTGACCTTGTATACCTTTATTCGCTGGCAAGTCGCCGACGACTGGTTCGTCAATTTGGTACCTCAATATACCTACAGCATAAATGGACGAAAGATTCGCTTGTTTGAACTCGTCACTCAAGTGGGGCACAACATTACTAAGGAAACGAGCATGGCGATAAATACCGATGAAGACGACAATTTTTGGTTAACACTAAAGCACGCCTTTTAAGTCTGACTATGGTAAAACCGTTGGGCTTAACTGTACTTTGGCTAAACACTTGTAAATCATTCCATTTTTGGAAAAATAAATTACGTAGATGTACTGGAACTTTTTCCTATTAATAAGTGACCAATACTCAAAATAAGAATCAAATGGCCCCCAGAGAGTCCAAAAATGCATAAAAATAACTTCGAAATCCTTCAAAACTACCTAGAGTCTCAAATCATTGGTCAGCAAGAGCTCGTAAAACAACTGATGATCGCCTTACTGGCAGATGGTCATATCCTTGTTGAAGGGCCTCCGGGGTTGGCAAAAACCCGCGCAGTAAAATCGCTAGCTGACTGTGTCGAGGGAGATTTTCATCGTATTCAATTTACCCCCGATCTATTGCCTGCAGACCTAACTGGTACCGATATTTTCCGTCCAGAAACGGGAGAGTTCACCTTCCAATCTGGCCCGATTTTTAACTCGCTTATTCTAGCGGATGAGATCAACCGTGCTCCGGCGAAAGTGCAAGCCGCAATGCTAGAAGCTATGGCTGAGAAGCAGGTGACCGCAGGTCGAAAAACCTATGCTCTGCCTGATCTGTTTTTGGTGATGGCAACGCAAAACCCGATTGAGCAAGAAGGTACTTACCCGCTGCCGGAAGCTCAATTAGACCGTTTCTTGCTGCATTTAGAAGTGGCTTATCCAGACATGGAAAGTGAGCTGGAGATCTTGCGCCTGAACCGAGGCGAAGCTCAAGGCAACGAATCTGTTCAGCCACAAGAGATATCTCAGCAAACGATCTTTGAAGCTCGCCAAGAAGTGCTCAACATTCACATGGCAGACACCATTGAGCAGTACATCATCAGATTGGTAATGGCGACGCGCCAACCTAAGCAATATAGCGACCAGCTTGATCAATGGTTAGACATGGGTGTTAGCCCGCGTGCAACCATCGCGTTAGACCGTTGTGCCCGCGCTCACGCTTGGCTTGCTGGCCGCGACTATGTTACCCCACAAGATGTTCAAGCTATGGCATTCCCGGTATTACGTCACCGCCTGCTTCGTAGCTACCACGCACAAGCTGAAGGGGTCACTGCAAACCAAGTGATCGCACACCTTATCTCGTTGGTTGGTAGCGCATAGGGATAAGCGCATGAAGAATCAATTACCCAACCATAGTGACGGTGTCACGTTAAATCTGGATGAACTGCTGCAATACAAAGCGCAGTCTGTTCGCTGGTTGCCTCCAGCCAAGAGCCTGTGGTCGCAACTAAACGGTCAACACGAGAGCAATCGTAAAGGTCGCGGGATGAACTTCTCTGAGGTTCGTCAATATCAAGCGGGTGATGATATCCGCAGCATTGATTGGCGCGTCACGGCGAGAACAGGCAAGGCGCACACCAAACTGTTTTCTGAAGAAAGAGAACAGCCTGTGATTTTGTTCTTAGATCTATCGAGCAGTATGATTTTCGGCTCAACCTTGTTGCTTAAATCCGTTCAGCTCGCGCACTTTGCCAGCCAACTTTGCTGGTTAACCGTCGCTCAAAAAGACCGTATTGGCGCAGTGATAGATACTGGCCAAGAGATCATTGAGATTAAACCCAGTGCTAGCAACCACGCTCCGTTGCGTATTTTGCAAAAAGTCATAGAAATCAATAACGCAGCGCTGACCAACTCAGACAATTACAGCGACACAACCTTAGAACATGGGCTGAAGTCTCTTCACCAGCTTTGCCCGAAAGGAAGCGATATCATTATGCTCAGTGATTTCGTCCGTTATAACGAAAGTAATTACTCACTTATCAATCAAATACGTCGACATAATCGAGTTCGCTTGGTGCATTTTTACGATCCATTAGAGCAAGGTGTCACTGCTTTCAAAGGTTCAAAACAGATCACCGACGGCAATGAAACGCAATGGTTTAACTTTTCATCAAGCAAGGAAAAGGAAAAGCTAAGTCACGCATTTGATCAGAAGCAACAACAACTGATGCAAATGAGCCTTTCTCTGGCGATCCCATACAGTTCATTGTCTTGTGCGCAATCGTTAATGAGCCAAGTATCAGGAGTTCAGTCATGAATCAACCTCTCGACTTGAGTCCGATTATTACGCCAAGCGCACCGTCATGGTGGCCATTGGCATGGGGTTGGTGGTTAATCATTATCACGGCCATCGTTCTGATCGCCATAGTATTTTTCATTGTAAAACGGAGACAAAAGAACCAATACGCGAAGAACGAAGCACTTGCTTGCTTTCGTAATAGTCAGCCTTCAAATACCCTGTCTCCGAGTGCAGCTCAAGACATCGTTCGTCAGGCAGCACTAAGCTATTTCCCACGCGAAAAAGTGGCAGGCTTATCTGGCGATGATTGGTTGGCGTTCTTAGATGCGCAATTGGCGAAGCCGTTATTCGCCGCAAAACAATCGCAATGGCAACAAGCGCTCTACCAAGATACAGCCTTAATGAGCGACGAACAGAAAAAGGCTCAACAGCAATTGGTTAATGACTGCGAAATCTGGCTTCGTAAAGCCCTTCCTCCAAAGCGAGGTCGTTATGACTGATCTTTTAAACACGAGCTTACTAAATATTGAATTCGTTTGGTGGTGGATGTTTTTCCTCGCGCCACTGCCGGTTCTCGTTTACTTGTTCTCTCCTAAGGCGGAATCGAACAATGCCCTAAGGCTTCCATTTCTGCCCGAGGACAACAATACCAAAACGCCGAGCAGTCGCTTACCTAAGGCGTTGTCGGTCATCATCTGGCTTTTATTGGTAACGGCCATGGCACGCCCAGTTTGGTACGGTGAACCGGTTGAGTTTCAGCCGAAACACCGTGATTTGATGTTGGTTGTCGACCTCTCCTACTCGATGAGCCAAGAAGACATGCAATTCAATGGCGAATACATCGATCGCTTATCTGCGGTGAAACATGTATTGAGTGACTTTATTGAGCGACGAAAAGGCGACCGAGTCGGATTGGTGCTATTTGCTGATCACGCCTATTTGCAGACGCCACTGACGTTAGATAGAGACACGCTTTCACAACAGCTCAATCAAGCGGTGTTAAAGCTTATCGGTACTCAAACTGCGATCGGTGATGGTATCGGCCTTGCCACCAAAACCTTTGTCGACAGCGACGCTCCTCAGCGTGTAATGATTCTACTCAGTGACGGCAGTAATACCGCGGGCGTATTAGATCCACTTGAAGCGGCGTATATTGCAAAGAAATACAACGCCACAATTTACACCGTGGGTGTCGGTGCGGGGGAAATGATGGTCAAAGAGTTCTTCATGACTCGTAAGGTCAATACTGCTCAAGACTTGGATGAGCGTACTCTAATGGAAATCGCTAAACGCACTGGCGGTCAGTACTTCCGAGCGCGAGACAGCAAAGAGCTGGCAACGATTTACGACACCATCAACCAGTTAGAGCCCGTGACGAATGCCACTAAGATCTGGCGACCACAACAAGAGTGGTTTGTCTGGCCTCTGTCTGCGGCAATGTTCTTCGCATTTATGCTGTTAGCCATTAGGAGAAACAATGTCTAACTTTACTTTTATCTACCCATATTGGTTCTTGGCTCTTGCCGTGCTGCCCGCTATTTGGTGGCTTAGCAAGAGACAATCCAAGCAAGGGTTATTGGCGTCACACATCGCCCGTTATTTGGCTCCTGAATCGAACAAACCCTCGAAAAACCGCAGCACTTATTTCGGTGTTTGGTGGTTGGTCGGTGTCATCGCATTGGCCGGTCCAAGCTTTGAAAAAAATGAACAGCCAAGCTTTGAAAAAACACAGGCGCGAGTTGTGATCATGGATATGTCGATGTCTATGTATGCCACTGATATTAAGCCGAACCGTTTAACACAGGCGCGATACAAGGCTTTGGATCTACTATCACTCTGGAAAGAAGGCCTAACGGGAATGGTGGCATACGCCGGAGATGCTTACACCATCAGTCCGCTAACATCTGACATCAACACTATCAAGAACCTCGTACCCAACCTATCACCAGATATCATGCCCTTCCAAGGCGGCAATGCAGCATCGGCAGTTAAGCTTGCGATTGAGATGATGACTCGTGCTCATATCTATAAAGGCGATCTGGTACTGATTGCTGATGATATTGATGGTCAAGAGAAGAAAGATATCGACTCACTACTCTCTGGTAGTAATTGGACGTTATCAGTCTTGGCTGTAGGTACGGAAAGTGGCGCGCCGATCTCGTTACCTACAGGTTCGATGTTACAGACCGACTCAGGACAAACCGTGGTTGCGAAAACCAACGTAGGCAATATGCGCGACCTGACTCGTCGCTCTGGTGGCACGTTCACTGAAGTTCAATTTGATAACTCAGACGTTGAACACATCGCAAATTACCTCGACCGAGTTACGACAACATCAGAAGTGACTAAAACCAATAACTCGCTCAACACCAGAGTGAACAACGGTTTCTGGTTATTGCCGTTTCTGTTACTTCCTGCACTTGGGCTATTTCGAAAAGGGGTCATTTGGTGTGGCCTAGCTGTACTTGTCTCGTTCAGCCAACCGAATACTGCATTTGCAAATCCTTGGAAAACCGATGACCAAGTGGGCTATCAGTTATATCAAGATGAGGACTTTCAACAAGCCGCAGAACAATTCGAACAGCAAGAATGGAAAGGCATTGCGCAATACAAAGCCGGTGATTTCGAAGCGGCCGAACAGACACTACAAGGTCTTTCTGGCGAAGATGCTCGCTACAACCTCGCCAATGCACAAGCAAAGCAAGGTAAGTACGACCAAGCGATAAAAGAGTATCAACGCATTCTCGAAAGCAACCCTGAACATGCTTATGCGAAGAAGAACCTTGAGATTGTCGAACAGGCTCAGAAGCAGCAACAGCAACAGCAACAGCAACAGCAACAGCAACAGCAAGACGATTCTGAGTCCAAAGACCAAAATGAACAAGACCAGCAAGGTCAGCAAGGTCAGCAAGGTCAGCAAAATGATTCTTCGCAAAGCTCGCAGGATCAACAAAGCTCAGCTGACAATGGGAAGTCGCAAGACCAAAGCGGCCGCCAAGATCAAAGCAACAAACAAGATCAAAGTGAAAGCCAAGCTCAGAACACTGACCAAAGCCAAGGTGATAGCCGCCCTGATTCCAAGGCGGATGAAGAAAACGACAAGCAAGCTGTGCAACAAAACAAAGCGGATCAAGCAGATAAACAGCCACAGGACAAGGGTGACTCAGTATCTCAGGCAGCCCAAGCACAAGAGGCTGCTAAGGAAGACACTGATAACAACGCTCAACAAGCTGCAGCACAAGTATCAGGTCAACCTATGTCGAGCGATCCTGATATGCGAAAACTTGAGCAAGTAGAAAGCGCTCGTGATCCGAGCCAATTGCTTAAAGCGCAAATGATTCTACAAGCACGACAAAAAAGTGCTCCTAACAACCAAAACAAAAAGTGGTAACCATGCGATTTTTAAACAAGCCATTTTTATCAATGCTACTGACACTGCTAATCGGTGTTTTCTCGTCACACTCTGTATTCGCAGCGACCGCTGTGGCGAGTGTTTCGCAAAACAGTGTTACCAAAGATGAAGTCTTCCTACTTAGAGTGGCGACCGATGAAAAAGTATCGTCCGGTGCTTTAGACCTGACCTCCCTTCAGAAGAATTTCTACGTCGGCACCCCAAGCTTTGGGTCATCGATGCGAATCGTCAATGGTAGCCGCACTGTGTCTAGCGAGTGGAATATTACCCTTGCCCCACTTCGATTAGGCCGATTAGATATTCCTAGCTTTGATATTGAAGGCGCTAAAACTAAGCCGATCACCATCAACGTTGCGGTTAATAAAGCCGCTCCAAAGCAGAGTGATATGGCCGAGTTTCAACTTAATCTGAGTAAAGACTCGCTATACCCTCAAGAGGTCGCGGAGCTTGATGTAAAACTCATCATTAAGGCTGATCCTAGAAGACTGCAAGATCCTAAAATTGCACCACCAAGTTCAGCGCAATTAGACGTAGAACCGATTGGAGAATCTAAGCAATTTCAAGATGTTATCAACGGACAAGAAGTCACGGTTGTTCAGCAATCTTTCCATATATCGTCACAGCAAGCAGGACAATTTCAGCTTCAAGGGCCAAAGTTAACCGGTGCCGTTGTTTACTCAACCAACAACTCAAGCACAACGCGCCTTTTCCAGCTCGACACGCCTGTTGAAACCTTAGATGTCACAGTGAATCCTGTACCAAAAGGCTATCAAGGTGAGTGGTTACCAACATCGAACTTCAAGTTGATTCAGAAATGGTCAGATAGCCAAGGCAATGAACTGACGGATGGTAATACTTTAGGTGACGACAAACAGAAGATTGAAATGGAAGCCGGTGACTCGTTAACTCGTACCATTACTATGACGGCTAGCAACTTAACGCAGCACCAACTGCCGAAACTGAATATCACCTACCCTAAAACGGTACGTGTTTATGAAGAAAAACCGCAATTTGGCACCACTCAATCCGGTGATGCTGTCGTTGTTTACAAGCAAGTCTTGATTCCGAAAGAGGCTGGAAATATCTCGCTTCCTGATGTTTCTCAAGCTTGGTTTAACACTGACTCACAATCACAAGAAATCAGTAAAGCTCTTGGTCTTGAGTTGTCGGTTCAGGCAAGTGACCGTGCGACATCTAGCACATCACCAGTCACAGCACCGCCAGCCCAACAAGCTAGCCCGACAATTGTTACCGTTGAAAAACCAGGAGTGTGGCCTTATCTAACAGCGCTGTTTGCAGCATTATGGTTAATCAGCTCTGCGGTTGCTTTCTACTTTTGGTCACGCCGCGGTACAGCAGTAAAACCAAAACAAAAAGATGAACGTCAATCCGATACGGCAGAAGCGCTTATTGCCGCTCTGAAAATGAAAGACGGTGTGAAGACGAGAACCTTGTTTGAGCAATGGAAAGCAGAAAATCCAGACTTGAGTGACGAGACAATAGAAGTGTTCGAAGCTGAGCTCACCAAGCTAAATCAGAGCCTCTATGCTGAAGCTGGCTCACCAAGTCAGTCATGGGATCCTTCTGAGGTAATCAAAGCGGTTAAGAAACCAAAACGCATCTCGAATGAAGCACACAAGAGCACATTAGAAAGGCTTTAATTAACCAGCGTTCTAAGTAAGCAGAAAGCTAATTAAGCAGAAAATCTAAGTCAAAAAAAGAACGAAGCCGTGATGACCACATTGTGATCATCACGGCTTCAGTCGTTTTTGATATAGGGAAAAATAAACGCCAGATTAAATCAGTGGCGTCGCGACCTTTCTTCGCTTTAGAGCAGAAACAATTCGATTTCGCCCTGAGTCTTTTGCTTGATACAAAGCTTTGTCTGCCTTGCCATACAGTAGATCGAAATCGAATTGACGCTGATCAGAGGTGATTGAAGCATAACCGACAGATGCGGTTAAATACTGGCTAGTGCTGCTTTCACAATGAAGGATCTTCGCCTCTTCAATGCATTTTCTGATCGACTCTGCACGCTGTTTAGTTTCAGAGTGATGAGTGCCGATCATCAACAACATAAACTCCTCGCCACCAATACGACAAAAGGTTTCCTTATCGCTATGAACATGGGCATTGAGTATCTTGCCGATGGTGCGCAGAGCAGCGTCACCTTCTGTATGCCCATAAACCGTGTTGTACAAACCAAAATGATCAAGGTCGACGAGGATCAATCCGAATGTAACTTCATGTTGTATGGCAAACGCCCCTTGATCGTCGCAATTTAGATCATCTAACACCTGCGACAACATACGCCGATTTCCAAGACGTGTTAACGGGTCTAATTTAGAGATGATATCCAACTGCTCATTGGCTCTTTCAAGTTCTTGAGTGCGCTTACTGACCTCTTGCTCGAGCGTCTCATTAAGCTTTTTGAGCTCCTCTTGCGCCATGGTTCTCTGTAGCACCTCAGCTAAACTAGAAGCGAAGATACGTATCACTTCACGCAGTTGTGACGTTAAAGGGCTGCGAGTTAACAAATTGTCCGCGGCTATAAACGCAATCGGCTCACCCGTATTAGTGGTGAGCATCGTCATCGCCGTCCAACCGACTCCCACAATATTAAAATCGTGATAGATAGGCACCGACTCTTCAAAGGCGACTTGATTGGGACAAGCGCGAGCTGCTGCTACAATGTCACGTTCCACCAACTCAGAGCGGTAATAGGACTCATCAACAATGTCGCCTTTTATGTCCGTGCCCCACGTGCCTTGCATGTAACTGCAGCTTTTATCTGTTAAAAAAACCGCTAATCGGTCTATCCCTAAGTGCTGAATAGCAAAACTGACCGCAGATTTACAGACTTCGCTTACGCTATCGCAGCGAGACAATTCCACCATACTTGAGTGCAACATACGGATGTTCTGTTCTTGCCGTTTGCGGATGTAGATCTGAGAAAGCAGAGAACCAAAGGATTCAAGCATCTGCTTTTGGTAATTAGTAATTGGTGAACGGTGAATGTAGTTATCCATTGCAATCCAACCCACGGGTTTATCACCTTCACGTAAGATCAACATTCCATTCCAGCCCTGCCCTACTACTTTTCCTTCGGTGTAGAGAGGCGCCTGTTCGATAATAACCAAGTTGGTGTGATTGTCTGACAACGCTTCGATGTATTCCGCTTCGAGTTGATGCAAGTCGTACTGGGTATGATGTTCGCTGTTGGTTCTACCGGCCTCATCAGTACCGTAAGTGCCGCTAAAACAGCGCTTTTTCATATCAAGTAACATGAAAATCGCACGGTCAAAGCCTAGACGGTCCCGTACGGCTTCTACTGACGCTTTATACAACGCATCCAACGACTCAGGATTAGAAAGCTCTAACGCAACCTGATGAACCAACTTCATGTTCTCTACAAATAGCTCACGTAGCTTTATCTCATCAAGATACTGCGCTTCACGTGTGTCTCTGTATTTGATCTCCAGCGCAGCGTTCTTTTCTGCACGAATGCATTGCCAACGTGCTGCCGCTAATTGAAGAACATCGAGTCCTTGATCGAAGGTTTGGCTGATCTTTTCTGCATTGCAATTTTGGACAATTAAATAAGTTCTACAGGCAGGCGCGTTGTCTAGCATCATGATAAACGACTCACCACCCAACACCTCCATGTGATCCCATTTACAGGTATTGATGGCCATTGGCAAGACACCATCAGCCGTGTCGAACTGCGACACCCAAGGCCAGAAGGTCTTGGGATAGCTTGAAAGAGACGTCACCTCACCAAAATAAAATAGCGGCAACGACTCACTTTCCGGTATCGGCTCAGCAAATATTCCTATTCCTTTCGGAGTAAGCACCTCAACAAGGTAATCAAATAGAGATTCTGCCAACAGACGGTGGTCGCGAGTAGCAGATATTTGTTTTGCAAAGGCTTTAACAGGCACAGCTTCCGTCCATTGGCGAATGAGAGTGAAGCAAAAATACCGAAGCATTGATATGCAATCAATGTAACTAAAAATGAGATGTTAAGTGGGTCGCAATTTCACTTTTTACATTATCGCAAGCATGAGAAGGGCGACAAAAATGGGATTTCCTGCCCAAAAATTCATCGACACAAAGGCTCTTTTAAAGGCATAAAAAAGCCCCACCTAAAGTGGGGCAAAACTTCCATCGCTTATAGTTATAGTGATAATTCTGTCGATCTATTCGATTATCTAACCTGCGTTTCAGCTAGCGTGCTGGTTTTGCTAAAAGGCCAAACACAGCACATAACTAATCGATTAACCAAAGTCACCGTTTACGTAACCTTTAGTACGATCATCTTTTGGCTCGCTGAAGATAACACTCGTTTCGTTGTGTTCTACAAGCTCTCCCATTAGGAAGAAAGCTGTACGGTCTGAGATACGACGCGCTTGCTGCATTGAGTGCGTTACGATAACGATAGTGAAGTCTTTCTTCAGATCTTCCATCAATTCTTCAATCTTGTGTGTCGCGATTGGATCGAGTGCCGATGTAGGCTCATCCATCAGGATTACATCCGGCTCCATTGCAATCGTACGAGCGATACATAGACGCTGTTGTTGACCACCAGACAAACCAAATGCGTGTGCTTTAAGACGGTCTTTCACTTCATCCCAAAGTGCCGCACTGCGTAGTGAGCTTTCTACTACTTCATCAATGTGTTTCTTGTCTTTGATACCTTGAGCACGTAAGCCGTAAGCAACGTTCTCGTAGATGCTCATTGGGAATGGGTTTGGCTTTTGGAATACCATGCCTACGCGAATACGTAGGTCAGCCACATCAATGTTACCGTAGATGTTCGTGCCATCCATATCCAGCTTACCTTTAATGGTAACGCCTTCAATTAAGTCATTCATGCGGTTCAAACAACGTAGCAGCGTCGATTTACCACAACCAGATGGGCCAATCAGAGCCGTTACCTGACGCGTTGGGATTGGCAGGTTGATAGACTTAAGCGCTTGGTTTTCACCGTAAAACAGATCTAGGTTCTCAATATCAAATTTGTTCATTTTCGTATTCTCTAAATTCTTAAATTCGTGTCTAACTTGATGCTTTCTTTATCACGGGGGCTCTTTTTATTGTTGAGCCAGCTAATGAGCTTAGTAAGTTGCCGTGTTGAAGCGTCTCGCAATCAGTTTTGTAACCATGTTGATCAAGAGAACCAATACGATTAGGACTGTTGCCGTGCCGTAGGCTTGGTTCCACTCATCGATAGTAAATAGCTCTGTTGTCAGCTTATATAAGTGAACCGTTAGTGTACGGCCAGAATCAAATACCGATTCAGGAACACGTGCCACCATACCTGCTGTTAAGAACACAGGTGCTGATTCGCCAATTACACGACCAATACTAAGAATGACCGAAGTTAAGATACCTGGCATTGCGCTTGGTAAGATCAAACGCCAGATAGTGTAGATTTTTGAAGCGCCAAGGCCGTATGAGCCTTCACGATAAGTTTGTGGTACTGACATCAATGCTTCTTCTGTAGTACGAATGATTACAGGAAGAATCAGGATACTTAGTGTTAGTGCACCCGACAGAATAGAGAAGCCAAGACCAAGAATCGAAACAAAGAAGGTCATACCGAACAGACCAAAGATAATCGACGGAATACCAGCTAAAGATTCGGTACAGAAACGAATCACTTTAACCAGTTTACTGCCTACTTTAGCGTATTCGGTTAGGTATATCGCCGTCATAATACCGAGTGGCGCCGCCACTGCAATCGATGCGATAACCATGTAGATCGTGGCAATGATCATTGGGAAAATACCACGTTCTTCACCGGTACGAGTGTAGTCGTCGGTGATGAAGTTCCAGTCTACGTATTGCAGGCCATTCGATAGGATGTACCAAATGATCCAGAATAAGAAACCAACGGTGACTGCTGCTGCCGCCCAGATAAAGCCTTTCAAGACATTATCTTTCATTTGACGTGCTTGTTTTAGTTTTACGCGATCCATATTACTTATCCTCGCCTACTTCGTTTTTTCACGATTAAGATAAAGCAGAGCACCATTCAACATCATGATGAATACCAGAAGCACAACGCCGGTTGCGTACAGTGCACTCGCGTGAATACCACTTGCGTAAGACATTTCAATAGCAATGTTTGCGGTTAGCGTACGAGCCGAATCCAAAATACCTTCTGGCATTGCTGGTGCATTACCCATCACCATGATGATTGCCATCGTTTCACCCAGTGCACGACCGATACCCAAAATCACACCAGTCATAATGCCTGAACGTGCAGCAGGAACGAGTAACTTAAAAATCGTGTAGATTTTCGAAGCACCCAGTGCCAGTGAGCCTTCTTTGTACGTACGAGGTACAGCGCGGATCGAAGTTTCAGAAACCGTAATAACGGTAGGAAGAATCATGATACCCAAAACAATGATACCCGCGAAGATAGTGTTACCCGCTGGTACTTGGAAGATGTTCTGAATCATAGGAACAATGATTACTAGACCGAAGAAGCCGTAAACTACCGACGGGATACCCGCGAGAAGCTCAACTGCTGGTCGAATAATATCGGCAAGACGCTTGGGTGCAATCTCAGCAATAAAAATAGCGGTTAATACACCGACTGGTACACCAACAACGACAGCTCCAAGTGTCGAAACAATCGATGCAACAATCATTGTTGCAACACCGAATAGAGCTGGCGGTAACCAATCCACACCCAGAACGATGCCAGAAACACCGGCCTCTTGGAATGCAGGGATACTCTCTGCAACGATAAAGTAAGCGATAACGGCTAGTGATACGATGCCGATTACAGCACTCGATAAGAACAAGCCGTGGAAGATTCTTTCTCTCCAGTCGATACGCTTCTTAGCACGTAGACTTGGCTTGTTGATTTGAGTCGCTTCAGTATTCATAAGCTTTTCACTATTTGCGATGGTCATATATAAAATCTCAAACTTTGTGGCTCAATAAGAGCTCGAAATAGACAAAGTTGAAAGAAAAGGCTCAGCCTAAGTTAGGCTGAGCAATAATTAAGTGTTGGTCAGTTAAGATTAGTTAACTGTGATGTAGCCTTTCTTGTCAGCGATAGCTTGAGCTTCATCTGCAACCATCCAATCTAGGAATTGTTGAGTTTCTGCTGTTGGAGCGCCGGCTTTGTAAAGAACTAGGAAAGGACGAGCAACTTTGTAAGAACCGTTCTTAACGTTATCAACTGATGCCGCAGCGCCGTCGATAGTTAGAGCTTGAACTGTGTTATCTACAGTACCAAGAGAGATGAAGCCGATAGCGTATGGGTTGCTTGCTACAGAAACTTTAAGTGCGCCGTTACCGTTTGCAACTTGAGCACGTTGAGAGATAGCCGATACTTTCTTATCGCCAATCTTCTTCTTAAGTTTCATGATGTCTTCGAATGCACCACGTGTACCAGATGCAGTATCACGAGTAATTGCTACGATTGGCTTGTCTGCACCACCAACATCTTTCCAGTTAGTGATATCGCCTTTGTAGATTGAAGTGATTTGCTCAGCTGTAAGAGCAGATACTTCGTTATTTGGGTTAACAACAACTGCGATACCGTCACGAGCGATAACGAGCTCTTTCAGGTCAGCTGTTTTCTCTTCTTCTTTTAGGTCACGAGAAGAGATACCAAGGTCAGCACTTCCATTTTTTGCTGCTTTGATGCCTGCAGAAGAACCTGGTGCTTGAATTTCGATGAACACTGGTTCGCCTTTATTCATGTAGGTTTCTGCAAAAACTTCAACCAGTGGAGAAGCACTGTTAGAGCCAACTACAGAGATAGTTTCTTTAGCTGAAGCTGTATTCACTGTTAGAGCGCCTAGTAGTGCGATTGCACCGATAACTGTCTTTTTCATCACAAATTTCCTTTAGTGGCGTTATTGCCGTAATGTTGTTTTGCTTGAACGAGGCCTACTTTAGAATCCGAATGTGACATTTGTGTTTCACTTAATTGAAGCCTATATGACAACTACAATTTATTTTCTTGTTTTCCCCCTACCAAATAACCTTGAAGTAATAAATGAGCCTCACTCATAGGCACTGAATATTCATTCCAACCTATTTAAGCCAAACCGCTCAATATCTCGCCATCCCTTTTATTACCTAATACAACACAAGGTTCCGTGCCAAATAACCCTACCTTAAAAATGGCTAAAGCCTTGTTTGTAAGATAAATAATCGGAATTTATGAAATACCTATCGCATATATCAAAATCGAATCTATTACTGATTGAATTGTCATTCTCATAAGTTAGAATTACTGGCTAATAACAATAATAACAATTGCTACTGCTCATTTACTTATTCAAAGAGGGACAATACATGCGCCAACTTCTCAGTGGCTTATCTATAAAAATACAAATTCTTATTCCAGTACTCTTTTCCGTCGTACTACTTTTGACGGGTGTCATTATCGGTAGTGACAAACTGGAAAATGCATTTAAAGATGTATCAACAGCAACAGATCAACTCATTCTACATAAAGAAGAACTTAGCGAAATCGTCGACAACAGCTACGGAATGCGCATCAAAGCAATCTATAGCTTATTTAATCCTGACGACGTCAAAACGCTTGTCGAAACGCTAAATCAAAAACGTGACCAAAATACTCGCCTACTGAGCTCGCTTGATACCGTACCAGGCATGCAAGATGAAGTGGCCGCAATGAGCAAAGCGATGAATCACTACGTCGACTTTTCTCGCACCACTATGCTTCCTCTATTAAGAGCAAAGCATGGCAGCGCAGCGCTACCTTCTGACTTTGATAACCGCTATCAGATTGCAATCGACCAATATCGTCACGCGGGTAACGAAATGGTGCAGGCTATCAACCTCCTTTCAAAGCAACTGAACCGTATTGCCACTCAAGAAGTGGACATCAATGGCCAGCAACACACCAGCACACTCAATACCGCAACCATCGCACTGTTAGTGATTCTTTCAATCGCATTAGTCATCAGCTGGACGCTGGCTGGCATCATTGTTAAGCCGCTTAGCAATATCCAAGAAACCATGCGCGAAGTAGCAAAAGGTAACCTGCTAGTAAAAGCCGAAGAACATGGTGACAACGAAATATCTCGCCTTGCCCAAGACGTAAACAAATCTGTTGAGCAATTGCGCGACACAGTAAGTTCACTATCTCGAATCAGTATTGAAGTGGCGTCTGCATCAACAGAGTTGGCGGCAGTAATGACACAATCAAGTGCTAACTCTGATCAAGAGAAGCAAGAGGTTGAACAGGTTGCTTCTGCTGTAAATCAACTTGAGAGCACAGCATCACACGTAAACGAGAATGCAGTACAAGCCGATTCGGCTTCCAAGCAAGCCGACGAAATGGCGACGCACAGTATGAGCTTGTTTAATGAGAGCAACCAAGCAAACGAGCAAATGGCGATTCAGCTGAGTGAAGCAGCAAACGTTGTAGGCACGCTAAAAGAGCACTCTGAACAAATTGGTAAAGTGATTGAGGTGATTCAAAGCATCTCAGAACAAACCAACCTTCTAGCGCTTAATGCAGCAATCGAAGCCGCTCGTGCTGGTGAAAGTGGCCGTGGTTTCGCCGTGGTTGCTGATGAAGTTCGAATGCTGGCGGCACGAACCCAAGATTCAACCAAAGAGATCCAAGCGATCATCGAAGGCTTGCAGGTTCAATCGGGCAACGCTAATGAAAGCATGAGCAGTTCACTGTCTATGTTAGAGCACAACCAAACGCTCTCAGGCGAGGTGAGCGCAGCCCTTTCTGGTATTGCTAACTCAGTAACCGACATGACAGAAATTAACACTCAGGTTGCCTCTGCCGCAGAAGAACAAAGCCAAGTGACTGCAGACATCAACCGTAATATCTCAAACATCTACAGCCTAGTAAGCCAAAACGTAACCGGTATTACTCAAGCCGCAGCAGCGAGCCACGAGCTATCTAACTTAGCCGAGCAGCAAAAGCAGCAGTTGGATTACTTTAAGGTATAGGGTTTAGAGTCTAAGCTTCAGATCTAAGTTAAGACCTATATACCAGAACCTAAAAGGCCGTGGAAAACCACGGCCTTTTTATTTACGCATTAAGAACTAAATCATTCTGCAACTAGCAAGACGCTAAATTTATATTGTGCGGCGTTGTACTGGTAAACCTCACCATTAATCGAATCAAACGTCATCACGCTCTGACCATCACTCGCAGGAGTTGAACTCCATATATAAACGGCTAAGTTTCCAGCTTCAACGTTAAACGTATCACCAAACACCTTGTGACTCATTGCTGGAGAGTGACAAGCCACTTCTTTTAATGACACTAATTCTTTGATGTTTGGCATGCGCCACTCTTTTTCACCACCGAACTTATGCAACGCATGACTGCCACTCTGATCATTGATTGATTCAACCATAGAGAGCGCACTCTGCCAGTGATACGTTTCAGCAGGCCCACTACAAGCTAATGTTTTCGTATCCCAAGTTTTACCCAGTTGGCAACGCATCCAAGTTAACCCTGTCAGTTCATCGCTAAACGTCCCATTATCATTCGCAACATAACGCGTGCTCGGAGCCGATTTTTCCATATCTAAACTGCACTCTTGTGCCATTGCACCCGCAGAAAACAGAGCCACTAAAGTGATGGAGAGTAAATTTTTCATATCTATTGACCTTGTAGTGAAACTAAACGAATTGGGAATTGGAACGAGTCATAATTATCCGAAGAATCAACATCACCTGAATAGATCTCTATAGAACCAACAACCCCTCTGTCTGAACCCTGGGTTCCAATCTCGTTGTAATAGAAGCCACCTTCAACAGCAGTGTTTGTATATTGGCTGTAAGTAATGGATTGAGTCCATACCGAACCAGTGTAAGCCGTATAGTCAATACCAAGGGTTTGATGTGGGAAGTACTTGTAAGTTAAACCATAAACTTCACCATCCGAGTTGGTTTCTGTCTCACCGAAGTCGAGCACGTTGTAGAATTCATTGAATGTTGGCAAGCGCCAATCTGACTTGCCGCATAAGTTCACTGCATTGATATGTTCAACGTAATCTTGAGTGGTACATATCGCATCGCCTTTCGTTTTACACGTCGCTAAATCAACATCTTGATCGTAAGGCGTTACTAGTCCGGGTAGCTCAAGCGCTAATATGCGATCTTTATATTGAATAGAGCTTTCGTCATCCGTTTTCGATTCCCAAATCAAGCCACTGCGTTGATCCAAAACACAAGACCACTCCGCAGCATCATCAGCAAGCACCTGACCACTTGAATCTAACTTTGCGAACTGGAAACCATTGCCGGTATTGGCATTCAGCTCTGTTTTATCAAAGCCGTATTCTGCATCTTGACCTGGGAATGAACTCTGTGGTTCAACGACATTTTGTGTGTCATCGATATCTGAGAAATAGCGTAAAACACCCGTATCATTCAATGCTGTCGCAGCTTTTAGCTCTCCTTCGAGGAAATTTGCAAAAGCAGTAACTTGGTCATTAGTGAGTACTCCACCTACATAATCGGCCGCACTCTTATCAAATTTCGCACTCAATTGAGCCAGCATGAACGCACGATTAGAGTGCTTAAACGCCTTAATTGTTGATACGATATTTTGTTCCAGACTCGCGAGTTCAGATGCAGATAAATCGTCTTGAATATCGCCAGATATAGTGATGCCACTTTTCGCCAACTGCGCTTTTAATTTGTTGTTAGCTTCAGCTACCGTCAATCCGTCAGCAACATAACCCGCCAATAGTGAACTGATACCATTAATCTCATTTCCCGTATTTTTTTGAAGACCGGGAGCGGCAATATAAGCGTAAGAAGATGCAGAAGCGCTCGTGCTATTGGCTGCAACCCCCGTATCCACCTGAGCTAACAAAGGAACCGATAAAATCGACTTCTTAGTACTAGTAATACTAAATTCGCCATTCGCGTTAGCCGTCGAGCTTGGTTCTCCACTATCACACATGTAGTTTTGATTTATGTCTGCACAGACCTTACTTTGTAAATCTACATTCTGTGCTGTCACTGTACCTGACACGGTATAGGTTGGTGCTGCTGATGCAGAGGTATCGGAACCGCCCGAACCACCGCAGCCAGCAAGAGCCAAAGAGATGGCCAAAATTGTCAATTGAGGTTTCATAGAGTTATCTTCTTGTTTTGTTTTTAAAGAGCCTTGCCATTAGAGACAAGTAACGCGTACCAAATGACCTGCCGAACGAGAGCAAGGACATGAATAGAATTGATATGAGTGAAGCTGAACCACCAGAAGAGCCACTGGTAACTGTTGGTTCTTGTGGTGAAGTCGTTGTTTCTCCACATTCGTATTTCGAAATCGTGCCAAGCCCCCACCGTTTTAAGTGCCCAGTTTCACCATTTACGTAATCGGCAATTTCTAAACGCCAAGACCCGTTAATAGGCTCACCCTTAAACGAGTCAAGAACCGAGTCATGCTTAAGTGTGAAGTAACCATCAAAGCCAGAAAATCGCGTCGATTTATGGTTAAGTAAATCGACTCGTGTTCCCTTCGGGGAAATAAGGGTCACCACTAAATCACTCAACCGAGGGTGATCGATATCTAAATACAGACCGAAATTTTCGCCTGCGGTCTGAGCCGTGCCATTTAGAATGAAATTGAATGTTTTAAAGCCAACGATCGGCTGATTAGTTGAGCTAAACCGGCTATCAGGAAGGTAACTGTTCACTTCTTTGATATCGGATTCGAGTACAGGTAAGCCATATACAAGAGACAAATCATGTTGCCAATTTTGTGATTTGAGGACGTCGTTGTATCGGTAGTCGACACTCGTATTCATCGCGACTGAAGAACCACACATCTCACCTGTCGGAAGTGTCGCTTCAATCGTTAGTTGGTTAACCGGAGGGCTAACAAACGACTTCATCAATCCTGAAATATTGATTTGGCCATCCACTTGAGCCTGTCTCAACGTCGGGTACAATTCCATCGTCAACGGCTTCTTTGGATTAACATAACGATCAGGAACCTCTACTTTAAATGGCTCAATGATCAATCCATGCACATCAAATTTTTGCTTCAATATTTCGGCATAATCTCGATTCGGATACAGCTTTTGAGCCACAAACAGTGTGCTCTCAGCTAGGTCGTGCATTTTCAATCCACGACCTAGCCCGTACATAGACTCGAGTATGATTGAATCAAACTCTTTAAAAGCGATCTCACCATACTGCTCAACCGAGGCTTTCAGAGCCTGGAATAAAGGCGTTGACCAAAGCTCATCACCTAGTTCGCCAGCAACACTTTCATGAGGGCGATATTCCGCTTGTCTAAAGTAACGTGCTCTTTGGTTCCATAGGCTACGAGTGGTATTCCTTACGCCAAAGTAACCATCCCAGTTAAAGACAGTATCTATCTCGAACTCTTGTCCGCGAGTCTGTGCATTTTCATATTGAGTACGAAAGCTAAAGCTGCCCGCCCAGTAGTCTCCAAACCCTTCACCGATTGCACCTGTATGACCGTAAGCCCAATCTTTTACTATGTGATAATGAATTCCGTGTCCAAGCTCATGCAGAATTACGTCACCATCTAATGCATCTGGAGAGCCACCGCCAATACCAAACAAAGCCGCTTTGGGGCCATAATAGTACGTCGAGTTATCCGCAGATAAGCCTCTGCCATCGAACTCAAGAGGGGCATCAAATAAATCAAAGCCCAAGTTGCTGATATAGCTTAAGGACTGATCTAGATGAGTAAATACCATCAATTGAGGGAATCGCACATCTTGCCAATCCACATTTTTCAGCTCGTTCAGATCGGCAAACTTTGTGAGACCTTCAGCTGCGAGAAAATTTGAAGTGTCACGGTTCGTTGTCGCACCTGAGTCTGGGTCAAGTGAATACAAGGCTGTTGCATCAACCTGAGATACACGAGCATTGGTAAGGTAGATACCATCGCTATGGTTCAATACCTCCACATCAGTTTGTACATAATGTGGAAGACTCGGGTATTGGCTGACATCGGTTAATAAAGTTTCTGGTGGTGCAGCTCTGTCCATGGTTCTCAAATCTGGACTGAATACGTTCACATGAGTAGCAACAACTTGCCCACTGCTTAAGCTTGGCGATCGCTCTGCTTCTAATAAACGAGGAACTTCCAGCTCAGCAGCCGTTGTCGGATTTCCGTTGAGTAACACGGTATTTTCTAAACTTCTGAAAACGCGTGAAACCTGCTCGTCAGAGTTAGTGGATAGAACCACAGATTTCTGTTGTTGGTACTCGCCTTCGATCAATACATCGAAGTTGTAGTGGCGCCCCAACTTAGACTGTGTTTCATAGCGAAACCTCAGCGTACCAACGTCAGGATAAGCTTCTTCTAAATAAGCCTTAGCTTCTTGTTGCGTTGTCACAACGGTATTACCAATTGGGTAATCCCACTCGGCAGCACTGCTTGTTGCTGAAACCAACAACAAAGCGATGTATAGGGGACTCTTTTTCATATGTCCTCCTTAAAACGCATACTTGGCGTTAACGGTGAAGTAGCGGCCAGGTTCTGTGGAGTAGATTTTATTGCTGTTCGCAATACCCGCCACGTCTTGGTATCGGATGTATTCTTTGTCGAATAGGTTCATCACATTGGCGCTGACATCCAAGCCAAAGTTCCAAGAGTAACTTACCCCCAAGTCAACACTCGCCCAGCCAGAGGTGGTCGCACAGTCAGTAACGATACCTAAATCATCTTCACATTGAGGGACATTATCCATCGCTTGCGCCCAATTAACCTGCGCATAAGCGGAGAAGGCTTTATCGTCATAAGTCACCTCGGCATTGCCTTCCCAAGGTGTTAGCGTACGAACTTTTTCTCCATCCTCATCTTCTCCATCAACGTAGCCGACTTTAGTACTCACACTCCAAAAATCGCTTAAACGGTGTGCGACAGAAGCTTCAATGCCATATGTCTCGACTCCATTTACGTTTTGATACTGCTTGTAGTAGTTACCTGTATTTGGATCCGGCACAAATGTGATTTGTTTAACATCGATAAAATTGTCGAACTTCTGATAGAAAACGGCCGCATATAGCTGTGTTTGTCCATTATCAAACTTACTGCCTAATTCAAATGAATCACTGGTTTCGGCCTCTAGGTCCATATTAGGCACAATGACAAATGGGGTAATTGGGACAACATCATGGTTCTGATAACCATAAATTTTGTCATAACCTGGAGCTCTAAAGCCGTGGTTGTACGAAAGGTATGTATTTAGCGAGTCTGTTAACTGATAACTCACCGATAAGCTAGGAGAAAACTCACTCGAATTTTGTTCCTTCACTTCATAGCCATTGATTGTGCTTTGTGACTCAGGTTTCAACTGGTGTAAATCAAAACGGGCTCCTGCCGTCACAGTCCAATGGTCAATTTCAATCGCGTCACGAATAAAAGCAGCAAAATTGTAAGAGCGAGCTGGAGCAAAAGGGACATCCGCGTTAAGTGACACTCCGTTCCAGTCTAAAACAGACGATTGACTTGGACGCTCATGGAGGTTGGTTTCCATATTCACACCATAAGACAAGGTATGGCTCATGTTTTGATGTTGGAAGGCACTAATAAAATCGGCGTTTGCACCAAGAAGCTGATCGGTGAAACCACGAACATCAATCGTTCTGCGTAACTCGGAAACGTTGTTGTTGGTTCGAGACATCAAACGATTAGTGGTATCTTCATTAGTCATATCACGCCAATAGATCTTGGCATCTAATTCTTCAAACCAAGTATTGGCAGGTAGGTACTCAAACCCCGCATACGCAGAAAACGTCTCGGTATAAGACTGTTGGTCAAAATCTTCAGTGTCCCATTTTCCGTCTTTTTGGATCTTAGAGGATCCTTCTTTTCGACTTAGATTATCTTTGTAATACTCGACATTGCCTTTGAGCATCAGGGCATCACTTGACCAATAATTTAGGGTGTAACCACCACCGACGCCATCTATCTCCCGGTTATAAAGGTCCTCATCAAAGTTACGTGTTTCTTCACCTTCCCAATAAGAAAGGTTGACTAAGCTTTCGAATTTTCCTGAACGGAAAGCAAGGTTTGTCGCACCTTTGTATTTATTACTGATACCGGTATAGGTTGCAGAGACGTCGCTGTAGAAGTCTTTATCTCCGAGGTAATCTCCCGGCTTTTTCGTCCTAACCACCACCACGCCACCGATAGCGCCTGAGCCGTAAACGGATGAACTCGCCCCTTTTATAACCTCAATACTTTCCAAGTTAGACATATCAAACGAGTTACGCCCTACCTTGTCATTGATGTCGTTGGCGCCAAAGCCATCAGCAGACTTTATTCCGTCTTTCACAATCAAAATCCGGTTGCCTGTCATCCCACGGATCGTAATGTTTTGAGGTCGACCTGCTCCCCCAGAAACACTGACACCAGGCTCACTCTTTATTGCATCATAAAGCTCCGTTGCGCCTTTTTTTTCTAGATCTTCACCTGTGATCACGGCTACTGAACCTGCTACTTCAGATAACGGTTGCTCTATTTTATTGGCTGTTACAATCACTTCTTCAAAGTGGTAAACCTCAGATTCGGCGTGCACGACGTTGGCAGCAAGTACGCTCAGTACTGCCGCGGATAGGGGGTAAAGCTTCATTTACTGCTCCGCTTTAATGTCTTTCAGGGTAAGTGATAAAAGGAATGCGTATTCAAACGCTTGTTGTGCTAAAGACTGTCGTCTGTCTGTCGAATGTCCTTGAGTAAAGTTTGTCGACAATAGATAGGGACCACTTCCAGTCGTTAGCTCGCTTAGTTTTGCGTAATACTTAGCCCCTTCCCAATAAGGTACGCGGCTGTCATTCAGGCCAACCTGAATCAATATTGGTGGGTAATTTTGTTCGCTAAGATTCAGATAAGGATCATATTGCTGCATTACCTTCAATTCATCGGCGATATTTGGGTTGCCCCACTCACCGTACTGCTGAGCCGTTAGAGGCAATTCAGAATCAGACATGCTGTTCACAACGTCGACAAAGGGCACTTTAAGGACAGCACCATCAAACAAGTCAGGAGCCTGATTTAAGGCGGCAGCAACAAGAGTGCCCCCAGCACTTCCACCCATCGCGTAAATAGAGCGCTTACCTAGATTGTATGTCGTCAAATCACGAACAGCGGCGATGAAATCCAAGATGGCATTTTCTTTGTTGATCCCTTTACCCGCTTGATGCCAAGGCTCACCATAAAACCCACCACCCCGAACATGTGCAATCGCATAAATGACGCCGTCATCAAGTAAGCTAATGATTTGTGACATAAAGTAGGGCTTCATCGTCATGCCATAAGCACCGTACCCGTATAAAAACACTGGCGTGGTCTTAGTCAATTTGTCTTTGCGATAAGCCAGTGTGACAGGAATCATTACCCCACCAGAATTCACCATGACTTGCTCGGCTTGATACGCTGATTGTTGGTATTGAGGATAAGAGTCTTGAGAGAACAAATCTCGTTGCAGAGTTTCCGTGTTTAAGCTGTCCCACTTAGCGGGCTGGGTAAGGGACATACTACGGATATGGAGTTTATTACTACGATAGTCGCCCACTTGGCTTACCCAAGCAGCTTGGCCTGCGTCAGCCAATAACTGGCTTGAACGATAGCGATTGTCATTATCGAAGAAGTGCAAAGATTGAGACGCGCCACTCTGACTCACAACAACAGCGCCAGACTCAAACAAATAGAAGTTACTGACTCTAGATTCGTCCGTTGGTTCAAAAACCGTTCGCCAAAGGTTGATATCTGTAGTCTGAGTAAGTGGTGCAGAGTAAAAAGCAAAATCATTGCGGTCGTGATTGCTGTTGGCAAACAACATAGAACCCGCAACATCAACGTAGTATTCCACTCCGGCTTTGCGTGGTAAAAGTGGTTTAGAGATTTCACCACTATCAAGGTTTAACAAACGTTGCTCGCTGGAGTTTTCACTGTTTGCCTGAACCACAGCAAATTGCTTATCACTTGAAAGGTAATACGAAAGCAACCAAGCGGAATCCAACTCTTCCGTTAATTGAATCGGCTTTGACTCATTTAAGAAGTATTTCGTTAGCGCATAAGGTCTCGAAGTTTGTTGTTCAAGTTGAATCAAATACAGAGATTGACCGTCTTTCGACCACGCAAGCGAACTGTCTACATTTTGAGCTACTGGTGTGACTTGCTGAGTTTTAAGATCAACAACACTCACTCTATACTGTTCAGTGCCCGTAATATCTTCTGCTATTGCGAGCTTGGTTTTCGTTGAGTCTAGTGCCCAATCACCTAACTGATAGTAATTGTGCTCCGCAGAACGAGCATCAATGTTAAGCAACTCGGTCAAATCCTTACTCCCAACTGATCGGGACAACAAGGCTCTTTTGCCCTTGTGATTTAGGATCGTATACTCGTAGCCACCGATTTCCTGCCATGGTCTATCGGCTCGTTCAGGACGATTGTATTGCCATTTCTTTTGTAGGGATTCGCTCAGAGATCGAATATGTTCTTGATGCAAATGAGTTTTATCATTCTGTTGATTAAGATAATTAAGTACTTTATTCGCACTACGGGAATCATCTCTGAGCCAAGAGAACTGATCTGAAGCACTAACAGTTCCTGTTAGTAGGAGCGCAAAAGCTAACAACACACACGCTTTCATAAATACAACAAATCCATACGCTAATTTAATAAATTTCGCGTATACTGCACCTAAAAGATAATGAGATCAATTATCATTTACATAAATTTGTGAAGTTAGTCGCAAGAGGAGTATCAATTAATGATGGATTACTATTGTAATTCTGGAAGGAATTTATATTTAGATAAGCCTGATAAATCAGTCGATAGTGTTTAGTTCAATCGGAAAATTGACCATTTACAGAATAAGCAAACGTTTACTAAGTTTGTGAAGCCACTACCTCCACTAAGGCAATTTTGAAAATTTGGCTAACATCGTTAGTTAACCAAACCTTACTGACCGTTCTCAGCAGCTCTGATTCTTTCAATCGCTTCTACCCTTCTAAGCTGTTGTGGCTGAAAATGAGCTTCTCTAAGCTGGGCGATCGTCTCTTTTTGTTCAATTTCTGAGAGTGCTGAGTCATTCAAAATGTCATTTCGTTCAACAAAGTAAATTTCTAAAGCTCCTTCAAAGCTCGCTCTTTGTTGATCGAGTGCTTCAAGCCTGTGTGTCGCTTCTTCGCCAACCAGTTCGTTTCTCTTCAAGTATTTGTCTTGTTCATCTAGGACTTCTGAGCTGGATAGTTGCTGTAACAAAACCTGATTTTGATGACTGGACTGAACATAATCGGGTTGTTCAGATAGGTAAGATTCAAGCCTTTGCTGATATTCTGAATCGTCTAGCCCTTCTTGTTTCAGAAGTAACTTTTCTAAAGCGATTTCCCTCATTTTATTGTCATGGGTAAACAGAATACTTATCTCGCTCTCACTGAAAAATTGAGTTTGAAGGTCAAGCAGAGCTTGATTCAGTGCGCGTAAGTCCTCTGCAGATATTGAGGTGGTGTCGAATTGAACATCCAATGCTGTCAGTGCCGACTTGTACTCAAGGTACTTTGCGAACAATGCTTCATCGACCACCGCTGCTTGTGATTGCTCGTGGTGTTTTGCCACATTGTCACGAATCTCTTCGAGGGTTAATTCTGTATTGCCTGACACGAAATATTCCATCATGTCTTTGGCTGATGCGTTATCGATTTCGGTATCTTGTTGAGAGGCGACCTTCAATGAAGAGGCGCTTTGTTCGTTGTCACTATATGAATTTGGATCTTCCTTTTGTAGATACAAAAAGACCGCCGCTGTGCTCATCAGGGCTATCGTGGTTATCGACAAAATGGCGGTCTTTTTCATCATACTTTCCTTGTTCTCTTTATGAATGGGCAGTGCAACTTAAAGGCCAGCCAACTTCAATCGATTAGCGTGTTGGCGATATAGCGTCACGGGATCAGTCTCAAAGAGATGATGGATACCCAACAACCCATTAATCTCATCTAGGTGGTTCATTTTGTAATCATCACCAATCACTTTGCCCAAATGCGCGCTACATGTACCCACTAACCCGTCATTAGGTTCATTAAAGGCTAAACCAAGGATTGTCATCGCTCCGTCGGTAGGATCAAGAAGGTTGGTAAAAGTGGAAGACCCTGTCCATGAATAGTAATAAACACCGTTATTGGCTTGCCATTCACCATCACCACATTCTGACGTCGGTACGCCTTCAGGGTAAAACTGATTGAATGCAAGCGAGCCTTCGGTGGTCAACGCTTCAAGAGAAGCAAGGCCATCTTGATCAAGATCCGTCCCGCCAGATAATAGGTTGATGAGCGTAGTCAACCCACCAGCCAGCTTAACCGCAATACCTTCCGCGGTTGAACCTTCCGATACAGTTCCACGCACGAGATCAGCGACTTTCGAGCCTTTATGAACACCACCAATGCTCGTCACCGAAGCAACCAAATCAGGACGTACTGATGCCACATAGCGCGCTGTTGGTCCGCCGTGGCTGTGACCGACCAGATTGACCTTACTTGCCCCTGTCGCGGCTAACAGTGTTTCAACTTGAGCCAACAATTGCTCGCCACGGACTTCAGAGCTATTGGTCGCTGATACTTGCGCTACATAGACGCTCGCACCATCTTTGGTTAGGGATTCAGGTACGCCATAGAAATAATCGACACCCGCTAATGTATCGAAACCAAACAGACCATGTACCAACATAATGGGGTATTTCGTTTCCGTATATCCGCTGACTTCTAATGCCGATGCGCTCGTTCCGGCATAGACACCAAAACTGGATAGACAGGCTATCGTCCAAATTAATATCTTTTTCAATGCTCTTTCCTTAAACAGATTAGACCTCTGATGAGTAAAGAGAACCGTAGTTGATAATTTTATAAAACAGAAAATATCAACTCGATATTTGTGATATTGAACTTGAATTAAACAGTTGTGATGAACATTAGATAAATAGAACCAGACCAAACGCCGACAACATAAGCTATTGATTAAATGAAATTTAATGAAAACCATCAAGCTACAACTTCAATTGTCTTAACCAAATATAACCTCGAAATTTATAGGATGGTTCATCTCGTTTAGATCTACGACGGTGAAATGGCGAGTCATAACTCACTGAAATCGAATATTTAATGATAAATCTCTCGCTTTGAGCTGCTTGTTTTTCAATCAAAAAGTCGTTGGAAATTTGATACTTATGCCAGTTATCAAACACTAACAACCTGAATGTGTTGACGAAATTCATTAATATTAGATATAGGTCGTACCAGACATTTACTTATCCAGTTATCAACAAACAATAGCAACAAGCAACAACGTTTTGTTTGGCTCACTAAATATAAAAGAGAATACAGTGATGAAAAATACGGCTTTAATACTCGCGTTAACCATACCGTTTGGGGCATATGCTGCAGAAGACTCAATACCCACACCAGAATCCATTACATCTGCAAAAGTCTTCAGCACGCAGGGGGCAGATACCTATTCTTATGTCCGATGTTGGTATCGAACCGATGCATCACACGACTCTGCAGCCACCGACTGGAAGTGGGCAAAAAAAGAAAACGGTGACGATTACACGATCAACGGATATTGGTGGTCTTCCGTTTCTTTCAAAAACATGTTCTACAGTGATGCTCCGCAATCTGAAATCAAACAACGTTGTGAACAGACTCTCGGCATCCAACATGACGCAGCAGATATTACCTATTTTGCCGCAGACAATCGTTTTTCTTACAATCACTCCATATGGACCAACGATAACGCTACTCAAGCCAATTCGATTAATCGCATTGTCACTTTTGGTGACAGTCTCTCTGATACTGGGAACCTATTTAATGGTTCTCAATGGGTTTTTCCAAATGCGAATTCATGGTTTTTAGGGCACTTTTCAAACGGTTTGGTTTGGACTGAATACTTAGCAAAAGCCAAAGATCTTCCTCTTTATAACTGGGCCGTAGGCGGCGCAGCAGGTACGAATCAATATGTAGCATTGACAGGCGTTCAAGACCAAGTAGCGTCGTATTTAACTTACATGAAAATGGCTAAAAACTATCGTCCTGAGAATTCACTATTTACTCTAGAATTCGGCCTAAATGATTTCATGAACTACAACCGAGAAGTCACCGATGTAAAAGCAGATTTCAGCAGTGCTTTAATTCATTTAACAGAATCTGGAGCCAACAACATTTTGTTGTTCACATTACCTGATGCTACAAAGGCACCTCAGTTCAAATACTCGACTGAGCAAGAAATCATTAAAGTTCGTGGCAAAATCTTAGAATTCAATCAGTTCATCAAATCCCAAGCTGAGTATTACCAAGGTATGGGGAAAAACGTGGTGTTGTTCGACGCGAGCACACTATTCGCCAGCATTACCGACAATCCAGAACAACATGGTTTTCGAAACGCGAGTGATGCTTGTCTTGATATCAATAGAAGCTCAGCAGCTGACTATTTACGAAGCCACAGCTTAACTAATGATTGCGCGACCTATGGTTCAGACAGTTATGTATTCTGGGGCGTTACACACCCAACGACTGCCACTCACAAATACATCGCAGACCATATCTTGGCGTACTCGTTCTCGACGTTTAATTTCTAGCTAACGAGCTCTTTTCAGTATCATCAGATACCGTCTGCAAATATGAGAAACAAAAAATTTGGACAAAATACAGATACAAAAAAACCGCCATCACCGGCTAATGCCGTTCACTTAAGAGTGAACGGCATTTTTGTTCTTAGCATACCGTTGTGG
>NZ_OSDX01000089.1:0-15551 GCF_900382755.1 Vibrio sp. Evd11 | reverse complement strand
CAACGGTATGCTAAGAACAAAAATGCCGTTCACTCTTAAGTGAACGGCATTACTCCTTAAAGGAGCCTTTTGATTAGTGACTATTCGCTTATGTTTTTATTTTAAAATGCTTCTTCGAGCGTTTGTTCATTCTTTTTTCCTGCTTGTTTCTCGCTTATTTCTACCTCTTTCAAGCGCGCCGTAAAGTGTCTTAACACTGGCGGTTCATAGGTAAAGTCGAGCCCTTTCACTTTCCCAGCATTCTCTTTTACTTTCTCGAATGCTTCGATAATGAAATCCATGTGGGTTTGTGTGTACGTCGCGCGTGGAATGGTTAAGCGCAATAATTCTGCAGGGCATGGATGTTGCTCGCCTGTGGCAGGATCACGGCCTTGCAGTAAAGAACCAATCTCAACCGCTCTAATGCCCGCCACTTTGTACAGTTCACACGCCAACGCATGCGCTGGAAATTGGCCTGCTGGAATATGAGGAAGCAGTTTACCCGCATCGACAAATGCGGCATGACCACCTGCTTGTTGACACACGATACCCATCGCTTCTAAGCCATCAACAAGGTATTGAACCTGACCAATTCGGTATTCCAACCAGTCTTGACGCATGCCGTCATAAAGGCCAACCGCCAAACGCTCCATCGCGCCGCCTTCTAACCCACCATAAGTTGGGAAACCCTCTTGAACGACACACAAGGTTCGACATTCTGTGTACACATCCATGAATGACTCATCTTTAAAACAGAGTAAGCCACCCATCTGTACCATCGCATCTTTCTTGGCAGACATGGCTAAACCATCCGCGTATTTGTAAGATTCACGTGTGATCTGTTCAATTGTCCAATCTTGATAACCGACTTCACGCTGCTGAATGAAGTAAGCATTTTCAGCGTAGCGTGCAGAATCCATAATTACTGGGATATCGTACTTCTGAGCGATTTCATGCACGGCTTTAAGGTTGGCAATAGAGACAGGTTGTCCACCAGCCGAGTTACAAGTAATGGTACTCACAATGTAAGGAACGTTAGCCACGCCCGCTTCTAAGATCGCTTCTTCCAGTTTCACCACATCGAAGTTGCCTTTAAAATCCGCATTCACTGAGGTATCAAATGCTTCTTTGGTATAAACGTTTTTCGCCACACAGCAATTCACTTGGGTGTGACCTTGTGTGGTATCGAAGAAGTAGTTCGACAAAGCGACCATTTTGCTGCGATCGAGTCCCTTTTCCATTTCGCGCTTCTTAATCAGAACAGGAATGTAAATCTGCTCTGCACCGCGCCCTTGGTGTGTTGGAATCGTCAACTCGTAGCCGAAGATATCTTTCACCGCATTCGACAGTGCATAGTAACTGCGACTACCGCTGTAAGCTTCATCACCCATCAACATCGCGGCTTGCATACGTTGAGTAATTGAACCAGTTCCGCTGTCGGTCAACAAATCGATGAACACATCATCACTGTCGAGTAGAAACGGGTTCATGCCCGCTTCGACAATGGCTTGCTCACGATAAGCGCGAGTTGTTCTTTTTACTGGCTCTACAACGCGAATACGAAACGGTTCTGGTAGATGTTTGAAATTTTCCATAATAGTACCTTTCAATAAATTCGGCCTAAATCGAAAAAGCCAAATTCATTATTTTTAGATGTCACGAGTCATCACCATTAATTTAATTTCACGCACAATCACTATCGTGATGATTGCGATTAAAATTAATAGCTATAAATAAATCATTTAATCAATGACGTATTGATTAGGATCCAGTTAATAATGACTAAGATATAAAGAGCCACATGCATAACAACACAAATAGCGGCCGCATGAGCTACGACATATCTTAAAGAAAAAATTAACAGGACTGGGCAAAGCTCAAGGGCTCTGCTGGCGCGTGACGCCTAGAGGGTACTACTCTGAAGAAAGGCGGAACGAGAGCTGGTGATCTAAGGTATACCAAGCTAACAAGGTTAGCCATGTTGTTGATTGCCATTTCAGATACATGTTCACAATATATCCCTACGTTGAAATCAAGGTGATCCGAAATTTAAATATAGTGCAATTGTTTTATAAATACAGCGAAAGAAAGTATAAATGTGATCAGAATTTGGAATGGTAATTAAATACGATAGCATGTTATATAAACTGTGAATCACAGCCATTTATATACTATTAAACTAGTTCGACGAGTTACTTAATAATATCGAATCTCTTTTGAACTCAAAATTTCTCTAATAAGAGGCGAAGATGGCTGTTTTCTAAAAATCTATCTTCTAGAAATCTACTAAGCTAAAAATGCCAAGCTCTGATGAGGCTCAAACCTAACCAGAACCGTATTCGCAGTGAATGACTTACTTCTTCTTAACGGCTTGCTTGATGGCCATTTCAGCCAGTTTTGGTGTCGCAGCCTTCAATGCACTTGGTGCCACCTTCTTACCGACTTTTACTGCTTTGTTCAGCTGTCCTTTAACCGACGTCCCTCTTTTCATTGCTTCAAAACGTTGGCGATTTCTCTGAACGTTATTTGCGTCAGCGATACGTTCGAGCAAAGTTTGCCTTAAAATATCTAAACCAAACTGTACCTTTTCAGACGCAATCGCCAGCGGCAAAGCGATGTCCGGCTGTAACAGTGCTTGATTATATTCGAGCGCTTGAGCAATGATCTTTGCTTTGGACGATGTTGGGTTCTCTAAGTCATACGGAGGTTGCCACTCATCTACAGGCTTTAACCTATCTACTTGATTCACAACTGACACCACAATCGGCTTCTTGCGTGAGATGTTCTTAGGATCATCATAGAAAGCATCAAATCTATCTTTCAACTGCTTATCCAAATCACGTGCAGACTGATTGGCTTTAAGTACCCACAGCACCACATCGGCTTGGGTCATCTCTTTCAGCATTAAGGCTTCGGTTTTAGGATTGCCATCAAGCCCTTGCAGATCAACCACTCGAACGTCATTATCGTCGACAAACGCGTTATATACGGTTGAAGTGTCGGTTGATGGTAGAACATCGACCTCGGCAACCAGCTCTTGCTTAAGGGCATTAATCAGGGAGGATTTACCTGAACTTGTTTGCCCGACCAGCACAATTCTCACGGGCTCTAATTCAGGAGCAAAACGTTTTTCGTCAACTTCAGACACATCAGATGCTTTTAATGCTTCGTCTTCAATGCTGAATCGCCCGCTATAAAGATCAATCGCCACCGCGGCTACTTCATCGAGTAAGGCCTGTTTGGCGGCGTATTGCATGTCATCCACCACGCCTTTGGTCATGGATGATGTCGCTTGCTCTCGACCTAAATCGGAAATCACCTTCAATGGATTCAAATACAGGTTTTTAAGGTGGTTGCCCCAGATAGCCGCTTTGAAGATCTTCTGCCCTAGCTCACCGTATTTGTCATAGGCTTCATAGCCCGCTTTGATGTAGGAAACCTTGAGATATTCGATACCCGGAATGTGTTCTTTCACTACCAATTTGTAGCGGCGGCTGACTTCTTCGAAGAGTTTGAGCCCTTCAGGGATAGAGAAATCGAGTGATTTTTTATCAAACTTTTTGGCCACAAACTCAAGTACCTCTAAACCGGTTTGGTCTAGGTTGCCCCACTCTATGTCTTCCATTAACTGCTGACGTACATAGTGCTTTGAATCATTCCAAATTGACAGCTCCGCTTGCGACCATTCATCAGACGCTTTGACCATCGCATCATTGACTAACGCATCATCAGTGTCAGCACTCTTAGGTGATGATTCGGTTTCACCTTCGCTCGCTGGGTTTGCAGACGTATCGCTATAAGTTGGTTTGCGAGAAGAGCGGCTAGAAATGAATAAAGGAATGGTGAACACCAAGGTACTCACGGCAATGGCAATCGACATTTCCAATAAGTAACCGTATTTGACCGCCAAGAAGACACCAAAGCCCATCATGATAATGCTTGGGAAGATCGCCGAAATCAGGGCTATGCCCCAACGCCCACTGGATAGCACAGCAAGTAATCGAAACAGGTTTCTAATTTTCTTCATAGCCCGACGCCGCCTTACCTTTTTTCAGGGATTCTTTGTAGATCTTCTGCATCTCTTGCTCAGACACTTCTTCGCCTTTGTTCTTATGATAGAAGTAAAAACAAGCCGCGCGACCTAAACCATAAGAGGTGCCGAAACTCATTGCCGCTGCGGCAACCGCGCCTACCGTTTGGCCATAAACCGGAATCAGCTTTATCAGCTGTCGAGTGCCCAATTTCATGCCGTATTGCAAAGCAAAGCTGCTTCCCAAAGTGCCTATCAATTCACTGAAGACTCTCTTGTTCCATTCGACCCCATACTGGTTTGCCAAACTATGGAGCATTTTCGCTTGAATCGCAGGTACAGACACCAAGCCAACACCCGGAATAAGGTCGCTCGTAGCGGCACTTCCTGCATACCAAAGCACTTCATTTTCTACTTGATCAAAGTTGGCTTCTTCTTGAGTGGAATGTTCTTTGTCGACAACCATCATGCCAATAACTGGAAGGATGTTGGTCAGCTTTTCTAACAAAACGTCATAGTTATAAATTGAGCCACTGTTATTGCTCAAATCATCCGTTTCAAAATCCACCGCGACGGATTCAAAGCTCTTACCCCAAACCTTCTCTACTTGATTAGAATTGAACTGAATTTGCCTTGCTCGGTCGGTCTCACTGGAAGACAACACCGCCGTATGAACAAGCAGCAAGTGCTTAATTTTCTTTTGCTTCTTAATCTGTTTCAGAGCAGCAAGTACCGAGGATTGTTCAGGTTCATCGGCTTTCATCACCACGACTAACGCATTACCAGCCTGACCAATCTCTTCTAGGTCTTCTTTCGCATCATAATTCGCTTCACTTAGCCCTCTGGTATCAAGAAAGCGCATCACCGGTTTGTCTTGCGGAAACTCATACGACATCGCCGTCATAGTACATGGCGCAAATCCATTGCCGACTTCAACAGAAGAGTCGCCCGTGACCGCTTGAATAAACGATGACTTGCCCGCACCCGTTTTACCCAACAACCACAAGGTCGGAAGATGCTTACGCTGATATTCATGAGCCTGAGTCAGATCGGGATTCTTGCTCGGGTTGATGAAGTCTTTTATTTGATCAAACATGGTTAGACTAACGCTCACTTGATGTTGAGATTCGGGTTGGTGACAAGGCGCGATGACTTATATAATCACATCATCGTATTTTACTTAAGTTGTTCAGTGGCGCGTTTGTTCAGTGGCACTGTTTGACAATACTTAAGCACTTGTTTTTATAAGCCTGTTTATATACGGTTCTATCACGTATTTAAGCATGCTCCAAGCTATTGATATGCATGTAGCCATAGTTACCTTGGCGGTCTATTCGCGATGAGTCGCCAGCAACAAACACGAAGAGCTCAAAGAGAAGTATGGAACAAATTTATTTAGCAGGCGGATGCTTGTGGGGTGTGCAAGAGTTCATCAAATATGTGCCCGGCGTGATCAGTACAGAAGCCGGTCGTGCCAATGGTAATGCCCAGCCAACAGAAAACGAAACAACACAAAGCGATGAGACCCAAAACGCTTATGATGGTTACGCGGAGTGTGTACAAATTGAGTTTGATCCGAGCATCACGTCAGTAACGGTTTTGATGGAGCATCTGTTTGAGATCATCGACCCATACAGCGTAAACAAACAAGGGGTTGATGTAGGCGAGAAATACCGCACGGGTGTATACAGCATTAACGCCCTGCACTTATCAGAAGCTGCGAACTACATTGCATCTCGTGATGACGCAGAACGAATCGCTCTCGAGATCCTGCCGTTAACCAATTACGTCGCCAGTGACGATATCCACCAGCATCACCTAAGTCAGTTCCCTGAAGATCATCACTTATGCAATATTCCTTGGGATCTGCTGCATAAATACAAGTCCTAGGCTTAAACGTTAAACCTTGAGCCCTGAGCCTAAAACCTAAAAACAGAACACTAAAAAGCCCCAATAGGCATTTACCTATTGGGGCTTTTTCAGTTTCTAGTGTTTGGATAACCTATCGAGTCGTTCTCGAATCGCTCTTCACACTTATCTCGTTACTCGCACTAGCATGAGTACTAATACTGATTACTTCTTGGTATTTTCAAGCACGTAATTTGGACCCGCTGTTTCAGCCGTTACCACTGCAAGTTTAGACACGTCAGCACCTTCGCCTTGGTAAGTGTTGATGCCGTTCTCAACCGTCACTTTTGGTAGTTCAACCGAGTAGCTTTCGATCAGTTCAGAATCCGTCACTTGACCCACGTAAGTTTCATCTGTGTAGGTTGCGCCGACTAATGGGAAGTCATGAGTTGCGCGAACACTGACAAACTCAGGTGATTGTGAGTTATCAACCACATTGTGTTTGAACGCCACATCCACACCTGCGTAAATACCTTCAACTTCTGCGTTGTTGAATAGACTTACACGGTGGCTTTGATTGCCGTAAACAATGCCCCACTCAGTATCGACTAGAGAGTTGTTCTCAATCGTGATGTTTTTCGGCGTCCATTGCTTATTCAACTCTTTGCCCTTCACTGATTGATCTAACTGCTCGCCATTCGCTACATCGATAATGCCGGTGTTAATAACGATACCGCCACGTAGGTCAGCGTTACCTTCAATCACACCATCACGGCCACGAGTGTTAGCAATGTAGTTATTGCGGATCACATGGTCTTCATCGTAGATACGCATACCACCAGTTAGGCGTTTCTCGTTACCCAGAATCATGTTGTTCTCAACCGTATTGCCTTTACCGTGACGCAGTGAAATCAGTGCCGCGCTTTGGAAGATGGTGTTGCCTGCAATCGTGTTGTCACCCGACTTAATAGAGATAAGCTCACGCTCGCCATCCATATCGATCATTAGGTTGTTCACAAACTTAGAGCTTGAATCCCACTGTGAAGATTTAGAATCGCCGATGCGAATCGCTTCCCAACTGTTGCCGTTGTAACGAATCGCTTCTTTGATATCGAATTCATTAAACTGGTTCGGCTTTTGATCCATGAAGATGTTATTTGCGATCAGGTGGTTATCCGCTGTGTCATCTTTTTGAACACCGATCAAAGTGCCGCGCTTCTGCTTACCTTCGAAACGGTTGTTGATCACTTTACCGTCTTTGCCCCATAGCGAAACCCAAAGGTACTTTGGATACTCAGAGCGACGCTCGTCTGGCTCGTACTCATAGTCGTGGTTGAAGTAGTAGAACGTTGAGTTTTGCAGCGTGTTGCCGTTACCCATCATACGTACTGCACCAAAGCGTTCGTTAGGGCCACCTTCCGTAAACACTAAGCCATCAAGCATAATGTCATCACCTTTCAGTTCAAACTGGATCAAGCCAGTGATCCACGCAGAACCTGCTTGCTCGGCTTTAATGGTGATGTCATTCGCCGTAATCGTCACTTGACCTAAGTTCGCGTATTTACCGTTAGGGATAACAACTTCGTCGCCATCTTTTAGGTTTTCAAATTGTGCTTTAAGCGCAGCGACTTGCTCTTCTGATGCAACGTCTAAGGTGTCGCCATCTACCTCAGTTAAGCGGTCACTACTCAATAGGTAACTACGGTCGATTTCGCTAATAGCAGGTGCAGCTTGTTCAGCGACATTGACTACTGGTGCTGTTTTTTCTTGTGTCGTACAGCCTGTTGCAAAAGCGAGCGTGAACGCGCTAATAATGCTTACCGATAATAGTTTTTTTTTCATCGTACATCTCACGTTAAATATTGGATTATAAAAATGACGACCACCCATTCAGGTGGTCGTGATGTTATTTTGGATGCGTATTAAATTAGCCTTCGGCTGGAGTCACTTCGTCTTGTTGCTCGACTTTGTCATCGACCGCTTTAACAAGTAACAGACCGACAGAGAACACAATCAAGCCACACAGAACGAATACCATGCGTCCCCACATTGGGTTTGGCAGTACAAACATGGTCATTACGCCCACACCCGCTACCGCGATAAGTGAACCCAACATACGACGTTGCTTGTTATCCAGTTTCTTCTGTTCATTACTTTCAGCAACTAATGGTGTCGCTAGGTTGTTGAAGAACTTGTCGACATCTTTCTCACGGTGTTCCGGTAATGGTTTGTAGAACAGTGTTGAAAGAACAAAGAAGCCAGCTGTAAATACGATGTGACCGATAAGGCCGATAGCCACTTTCAGGTCAGCCCACTCACGACCCGTTAGCTCATTTAGACCGAACCAGTTTTGGATCATGTCAGCAGTGATAACGAAACCAACGAAGTAAGAAACCACACCACCCACAACTAGCGTACCCCAGCCTGCCCAATCCGGTGTTTTACGGATGAAGAAGCCACAGAATGCTGGAATTGTCATAGGGAAGCCGATCAATGCGCCCACGTACATCATGGTGTCGAAAAGGCTCAGACCTTTAAGAGAGTTGATGAACAGAGCAACCAAGATGATTGCGATACCGAAGAAGGTAGACGTTAGCTTAGAAACAACCATTAGCTCTTTCTCTGTCGCTTTAGGGCGAAGAATTGGCTCGTAGAAGTTCTTAACGAAAATACCTGAGTTACGGTTTAGACCAGAATCCATTGAAGACATCGTTGCTGCAAACATAGCGGCAATCAGAAGGCCAACCATACCAACTGGCATGTACTCTTGAACGAAGTAAAGGTAAGCGAAGTCAGCGGCTTTACTGCCTGCTTCTGGGTAAGCTGCTGCTAAATCAACACCTTGACCCGCCATGAACCAAGAAGGCATGAACCAAATGATTGGACCAAGCGTCATCAGTACACAAGCAAGGAGTGCCGCTTTACGTGCATTGTTTGAATCTTTCGCAGCAAGGTAGCGGTAAGAGTTCAACATGTTATTGGTAATGCTGAACTGCTTTAAGAAAATGAACACAGCCCAGATGCTGAAGATGCTTAGGTAGTTCAGGTTGTCACCCGTAATGAACGAGTCCGTTGGGAAGTCGCTAATGATCTGAGTAACACCGCCACCGTGGTAAACCGCAACCACAGCACACGTCACCGTTACTGCCATGATGATAACCATCTGCATAAAGTCAGATGCGATTACCGCCCAAGAGCCGCCCGTTACCGACATTATCAGTACGACAAGGCCTGTTAGGATGATCGTGGTTGTCATGTCGAAACCAAAGATCCCTGATGCGATGATCGCAAGACCGTTCAACCAGATACCCGCAGAAATAACGCTGTTTGGCATACCCGACCAAGTAAACACTTGCTCATTCACCTTACCAAAACGCATACGAATCGCTTCAATTACCGTCACAACACGCAGTTGGCGGAACTTCGGAGCAAAATAGAGGTAGTTCATTAGGTAACCGAATGCGTTAGCGATGAAGATAATCGCTACGGCAAAACCATCGGTAAAGGCTTTACCTGCGGCACCCGTAAATGTCCACGCACTGAATTGGGTCATAAATGCAGTTGCACCTACCATCCACCACAACATGTTACCTCCCCCACGGAAGTAATCACTTGTCGTACTTGTAAACGTTCGGAACATCCACCCTATCGCAATTAAGAATAGGAAGTAGATGCCAACTATCAGGGTATTGAGTTCCATCTTTAGACCTTTTATTTATGTTTTTTTGTTGAGGTCACTATAGATAGATGGCAAGCATATTTGTACTACAATAATCCAAATACGTGACAGTGATCTTACAGTCTGCCGCTCAATTAATCATACAAGTGATCGAGTTCAAAGTTGCACCACCTAGGAGCGCAATCCCTCAAGTCAGTGCAGTCATCCGCACTAAATTTCGACCAAAACCCCTAAAAACATGAACAAAGTCTCTAAAAATCGAAGAATACTCGTTAAAAATTATTATTCGTCACGATCAAAGCTCAAATGCGAACAACAAAAAAATCGTTAGATATAATTTATAAAAATGAATCAAACCAACACATTTGTAGTACAAATAAGATTGAATGTTTGCTTTTAAAAGTTCCCTATATTAGGTAGCCAATAATGCAAACTTGAAAACCACTATTAGATACTGACAGGGATACACGGAAGTGAAATGCTCTTAACACACCCGTTACAGTTTCTCTCGTCCATTAAAAAGGTGTCATTATGAAGAAATACGTTCCAATCTTAATTGCTCTTAGTGCGGTATCTTCTATGAGCTATGCAGCAACACCACGTGAAGATGCTGTTGACTACTTACAGATGCGTAAAGGCGTGGCTTACCAAGTAAACCATTCAAAACCCTTTACTGGTCAATTTGAAGAGAAGTTTGATAACGGCCAAGTCGCGACCCAAGCTCAGTTTGCTGACGGCCAAGAACTAGGGTTAGAAACTAACTGGTATCCGAATGGCCAAGTTGCCTCTAAAGTGAATTACGTTAAAGGTGAACTACAAGGCAAGGCAGAAACCTGGTATCCAAACGGACAGAAAAAAGCAGAACTCAATTATAAAGACAATGAACTATCAGGCACCGCCTCTCGTTGGTATCCCAATGGTGAACAAAGCCTGACCGCTGAATACAGCGACGGACAAAAAGATGGTTTGGTAACGGACTACTACCCTAACGGTAATAAGGCAAGCCAAGCGAAGTTCGATGAAGGTGAAGTCGCGAACGGAAAACTAACTCGCTGGAATACTAACGGTGACAAGGTTGAAGAACTGACCTTCAAAGACCACAAAATCACGTCTAAACAGGTGTGGATGCCGACAGAAAGCTAAATACAAACGGATGAGTGCTCGTGTTACAAAGCACAAGTACTCATCTTCTTTAATCTCAAGTAAGCACTGTGCTCTCCATTAACAAGATCTATTGACCTAATCTCCCCCTCCCTCCTTTTCCTCTCCCTTTATGTCCAAAACAATCACTAATAACAAAATAATCACCAATAGCCATTGAAAATAATAAATATTTAACTTGCGCATAACCTTTCCATAAAATACTGTAAGCAAACGTTTCCGTTGCGAGTCAGATCTCAATTACCGACCTCGTAAGCTATCTACACGCAAATAAGAGAAACACGATTCCAAATACGTTGTTGAGTCATATTGTTCTGCTTTGGTGCCCGCCTATGAAAATTAAAACCTCCCTCTTTAGCCTAACTTGTTTATCCATTGTGTCTTTGTTGGTTGTTGTGTCATTCACTGAACTGGCCAACCTGAAATTGATCAAACTTGAAAAAACGCTGATCAAAGTAAAGTCGCTCGAAGTCTCTATGCTTCAGCTCAATAGAACCGAATTAGAGTTTCTAATAAGCCATGAGAAAGCACTCAAGCCGGTATTCGCCAAAGAGTACTCTCACTTTCAACAATTGATGGGGAGCTTTTCCGGCCTGCTCACAGAGTCTGACATTGCAGTCCCAGAGCTAGAAAAACTGACACTTGAAGTGAAACAATACGACAAAGACTTCTCTTTGATGGTGGATGCGACTGATCGAAATCCGGCAAAGGTCGCGGAACTGAAATCAGAAATGAAGATGCTGTTTGAAGACATCATCTCAATATTCATCAGCCTTGAAGGCCGCTTAGAACAGCAGGTCGAATCAATTCAACAAACCATTACGACCTTTATTATTGGTTCCATTGTTACCGTCGCAGCATTACTAATGGCACTATCTTTTGGCGTTTCATCTCGTGTCGCAAAGAAAATAGCCTCGTTAAACTCAACCATGTTGTTGGTATCGCAGCAACGTGACTTTACCGTAAGAGCCGACGACAGCGGAACGGACGAAATAGCCGATATCGCAAGGGCGTTTAATACCGTACTCGCTGATATTCGTCAGTTGGTCGGCCAAGTTCAGGGCTCTATTCAAGAGTTAGGCAACATATCTAACCAGCTTCAGCACGATGGAATGGAAGTTGAGAGTGCTTTAAACAAACAGCAGCAACAAACCGAAAATATTGCGACCGCGATAAACCAGATGGGCAGCAATATTCAAAATGTGGCCACCAACAGTGAAAATGCCTCATCCAATGCACAAACCAGTTTCACCACGGCGAATGATGGCCTGAACGACGTAGCATTCACCAGAGACACCATCAATACGCTTTCGACTGATCTCGTCAGTGCGAGTGAAGAAGTGAACCGCCTCTCTGTTCATTCCGAGAAAATTAATACGGTTTTAGAAGTGATTAAAGGCATTGCAGATCAAACCAACCTACTTGCTCTGAATGCAGCGATAGAAGCGGCGCGTGCTGGCGAACAAGGTCGTGGCTTTGCGGTGGTTGCGGATGAGGTAAGAACCCTAGCGGGCAGAACTCAGCTTTCAACCGAAGAGATTTCAACGATTATTAAAGGCGTTCAAGACCAGACCCAAACGGTAGTGAATACCATTCAAAACTGTTGTGAGAAAGGCAACAGCAGTGTCGACTCTTGTGAAAATGCCCATTCGAGAATCACTTCGGTTATTGCCGATATGGAAACGATTCTAAACAACAGTTTGGAAGTAACGAATGCGATGAAAGAACAAAGCGCTGTCACCTCAGAGATCATTGAAAACGTGAGTGTGATTAAGCAGCTAACACTGGCCAATGTGACGGGAGCATCGAAAAACGCCGCTTCTGCCACGTCTGTGGTAAAGCAAACGGATTCATTAGAACGTGCGGTGATTGATCTAAAGATCTAAACCGACTCTCATTGGTTTATTTCTTATTATGGATTAACTTAAATATAAGTTATGCAAATAGGAAAAGTTGAAGGACAAAAGCACGCTTAGCGTGCTTTAAAATAACCGTGTGTTACTCGATTTACGCATCAACAACAAACTAACTACTCTGTTGTTAACTGATAGTTTAACCGCTGTAGATGGCTTGCTGACGCCTGGCGTGCTTTATCACTATTACCAGCCATAATTGCTTCGTAAATGGCACGATGTTCTTGGATACACGTGTTGCCCTGTTCTGACGAGTGAACAATAAAGTTATTAAACATGGTCGTTAAAATGTGACCAAATGGTAGGTAGAAGTCATTCCCTGTTGCCCTAAAAATAAGGCTATGGAACTTCATGTTAATGTTTAACCAACGCTCTTTATCCAACGGTTCTTGTCTAGAAACATCGACCATCTCTTGGAAAGTTCCTGATAATTCAACACGTTGCTCAGCACTTGCAAATTTAGAAGCTAAAGCACAAGCTTCTGGCTCAATAGCCCGGCGTAATCCTAGGAATTGATGACAGAATTGGTCGATATCTGTTAGCCCATCCATCCACTCAATAAGCTGTGAATCTAAAAAATTCCAGTATGCTCGGTCAACGACTCGAGTACCAATTTTCGGACGGGATTCTAGCAGCCCTTTGGAAGTGAGAAGCTTAACAGCTTCTCGTAATGCCGTTCTACTAATACCAAATTGCTCACACAGAGCCATCTCTCCAGGGATGATCGAGCCCTGAGGCAAATCACCCGACAAAATACCGCGAGCAATTTCACGTGCCACTTGCACATGTAAGCTTCGCTTAGAGCCTGAAATTGAATTAAAAGTGCCTAGCATAAGTCTACTTACTTATTAGATATGTATTATTAAACTACACTTTAGCATTGAAAGTACGATGCACCAAATCGGCTCACCGACCACGAAAGTTCCCTTGAAATTCTATGGTTTAGTGCCATCGTACTCATACGTTGCAACACCAACAGTAGTCAATATTGTTGATACTTCAGCTGCTGGTGACTTTTTCCGTTCAGGATCCTAGTTAGGTGCTTGGAACGGTGGTAATGCTAGCGATGCAGCATTAGCAGGTCATATTGTGGCAGGGACTGTGATTCAGCATCCAAGTGCTATCATTCCTCTAGAAGCGACGCCTGATTTGTCTCTATAATTGCGCACTTCATATATTAATCAAGGGGTTGCTTAGTTGAAAGCAGGCCCATTGTTAACGTGAGAAAGAATTCATGACTACATTAAATGAACAACTAGCAAACCTAAAAGTAATCCCTGTAATCGCTATCAACCGTGCTGAAGATGCCATCCCCCTAGGTAAAGCACTGGTTGAAAACGGCATGCCATGTGCAGAAATCACACTACGTACAGAATGTGCAATCGAAGCGATTCGCATCATGCGTGAAGAATTCCCAGACATGCTAATCGGTTCAGGTACTGTACTAACTAACGAGCAAGTTGACGCATCTATCGAAGCGGGCGTTGATTTCATCGTAAGCCCAGGTTTCAACCCTCGTACTGTTCGATACTGTATCGACAAAGGTGTTGCAATTGTATCGGGTGTAAACAACCCAAGCCTAGTTGAGCAAGCAATGGAAATGGGTCTTCGTACGTTGAAGTTCTTCCCTGCTGAACCTTCTGGCGGTACTGGTATGCTTAAAGCATTAACAGCGGTTTACCCTGTTAAATTCATGCCAACTGGCGGCGTCAGCTTGAAGAATGTAGATGAATACCTATCTATCCCTTCTGTACTTGCGTGTGGCGGTACTTGGATGGTTCCAACTAACCTTATCGACGAAGGTAAGTGGGATGAACTAGGCAAGCTTGTTCGTGACGCAGTTGAATTCGCGAATAAGTAAACCGCCTCACCTACTGGCATTTTAACGTAATTAATTTTTAAGATATAAAGCGGTCGCGAGATCGATTTTTAATACTTGTAAAGATAAAAATAGCTGCTGTATCGCACTATCAACTCCTCGATTGCCTCCCAACTCCGGCCTTTCCAATGGTTTGATCTCTTTCTCTGATTGTTTCTGTTACTTTGAATGACAACACAAACACAACAGATAATTACAATGAAAAAAACATCACTATTACTTGCTTCCATTACTCTGGCTCTTTCTGGTGTAGTACAAGCTGACCAATTAGAAGACATCCAAAAATCAGGTACACTTCGTGTCGGTACTACAGGCGACTACAAACCTTTTTCTTACTTCGACGGCAAAACCTACTCTGGTTATGACATTGACGTAGCCAAACATGTTGCAGAGCAGTTGGGCGTTGAATTACAGATTGTCCGTACTACATGGAAAGATCTGCTAACCGACCTCGACAGCGATAAATACGACATCGCGATGGGCGGTATCACACGAAAAATGCAGCGTCAGTTAAACGCAGAACAAACTCAAGGCTACATGACCTTTGGCAAGTGTTTCTTAGTTGCGAAAGGCAAAGCAGAACAATACAACAGCATTGAGAAAGTGAACCTTTCTTCTGTGCGTGTTGGCGTCAATATCGGCGGGACTAACGAGATGTTTGCGGATGCTAACTTGCAAGACGCAAGCTTCACACGTTACGAGAACAACCTAGACGTTCCGCAAGCCGTTGCGGAAGGTAAAGTGGATGTCATGGTGACAGAAACTCCTGAAGGCCTGTTCTATCAAATGACGGACGAGCGTCTTGAAGCGGCTCGTTGTGATACACCGTTTACCAACAGCCAATTCGGTTACCTGATTCCAAAAGGTGAACAACGCTTGTTGAACACAGTGAACTTCATTATGGATGAGATGAAATTGAAAGGGGTTGAAGAAGAGTTTCTGATCCACAACTCTCTTAAGTAACTCTTTACGATTTATTCAGTGACAAAAAAGAGGCCAGCAATGCTGTAATGCCGTTCACTTAAGAGTGAACGGCATTTTTGTTCTTAGCATACCGTTGTG
>NZ_OSDX01000088.1:0-16223 GCF_900382755.1 Vibrio sp. Evd11 | reverse complement strand
GCGATAAGGATAAGCTCTGGTTTGCCTTCACAATCTTTCAGGATGTAACCACCCTTAGCGATGTTTGCCACTTGCTCAGCGTCGCGGTCTTGCTGTGCAAGGTTTTGACGAGAGAAGATAAGTGCAGAAGGACCATCTTTACGTTCGATTGCCAGTTTCCAAGCAACAGCAGACTCAACTTGGTCACATGGACGCCATGTGCTCATGTTTGGAGTTAGACGTAGAGATGCGATCTGCTCAACTGGTTGGTGCGTAGGACCATCTTCGCCTAGGCCGATAGAATCGTGCGTGTAAACTTGGATGTTCTGAGTCTTCATCAGAGCAGCCATACGCATTGCGTTACGAGCGTATTCCATGAACATTAGGAACGTTGCGCCGTATGGTACGAAACCACCGTGCAGAGCGATACCGTTCATGATAGCCGTCATACCGAATTCACGTACACCGTAGTGGATGTAGTTACCAGAGAAGTCATTTGCTTCAAGCGACTTAGAGCCAGACCACATAGTTAGGTTAGAAGGCGCAAGGTCAGCAGAGCCGCCCATGAATTCAGGTAGCATAGCACCGAACGCTTCTAGAGCATTTTGAGATGCTTTACGTGAAGCGATGTTAGCTGGGTTAGCTTGAAGGTCAGCAATGATTGCGTTTGCTTTCTCTTCCCACTCAGCTGGTAGTTCGCCGTTTGTACGACGTTTAAATTCTGCTGCTAGCTCTGGGTGAGCAGCTGCGTATGCGTCAAACTTAGCATTCCAAGCCGCTTCTTTCGCTGCGCCCGCTTCTTTCGCATTCCACTCAGCTGCGATATCAGCTGGAATTTCGAAAGGACCGTGTTCCCAACCAAGTGCCGCTTTAGTTGCTGTGATTTCATCAGCACCTAGTGGAGCACCGTGACAGTCGTGCGTACCCGCTTTGTTTGGAGAACCAAAACCGATGATAGTTTTAGTACAGATAAGCGTTGGACGAGGATCCGCTTTAGCCGCTTCAATAGCCGCGTTGATAGCGTCAGCATCGTGACCATCAACGGCCGGGATTACGTGCCAGCCGTAAGCTTCAAAACGCTTAGGTGTATCGTCAGAGAACCAGCCTTCCACTTCGCCATCGATAGAGATGCCGTTGTCATCCCAGAAAGCAACCAGTTTACCAAGACCTAGCGTACCCGCTAGAGAACATGCTTCGTGAGAGATACCTTCCATCAGACAGCCATCCCCCATGAATGCATAAGTGTAGTGGTCTACGATGTCGTGGCCTTCTTTGTTGAACTGTGCAGCCAATGCTTTCTCAGCCATCGCCATACCAACAGCGTTAGTGATGCCTTGACCTAGAGGACCCGTCGTTGTTTCGATACCAGGAGCGTAACCGTACTCAGGGTGACCAGGAGTCTTAGAGTGCAGTTGACGGAAGTTCTTAAGGTCTTCAATTGAAAGCTCGTAACCTGCAAGATGAAGCAGAGAGTAAATCAACATTGAACCATGGCCGTTAGACAGAATAAAACGGTCGCGGTCAGCCCACTCTGGGTTTGCTGGGTTGTGGTTCAAGTGACCACGCCAAAGAACTTCAGCGATGTCAGCCATACCCATTGGTGCGCCAGGGTGGCCTGAATTTGCTTGTTGAACGCCATCCATGCTAAGTGCGCGAATTGCATTGGCTAGATCTTTACGAGAAGGCATGTCTGCTCCTGAGTACATAAGCGATTTAAAAAAGAGATTGATGCTAAAGTTTTCATTTTTATTAGCGCGGGTATTCTCTCAAACGACTTTAGCGACTGCAAACGTTTTACTGGCATTTTAACGGTCACTTTTCGCAATTTTCGAACATTTACATCACTTAGGAATGCGTTATCTCGACCAATACGCAAACGTTTAGTTATGACATATCATAAAAAAGAGCTTGTAATTCGACCGCTGGAATTTAGAATAGCCGTCTAGATGTAGAAACACCTACAAAATATACTGTATTTAATGGCGGCGCTTCCTAGCTTGCGACGCCTGAAATTATTTGCATTTAACTATTTGCAACTAAAAACTAAACTAAAAGTGGAGCTCTCATGGCTAAGCACCTATTCACTTCTGAATCTGTTTCAGAAGGCCATCCAGATAAAATTGCAGACCAAATCTCAGATGCTGTTCTTGATGCCATCATTGAACAAGATCCAAAAGCACGTGTTGCTTGTGAGACTTACGTAAAAACCGGCATGGTTATGGTTGGCGGTGAAGTAACCACGTCTGCATGGGTTGATATCGAAGAAATCACTCGTGAAACAGTTCGTGAAATTGGTTACGTTCATTCTGATATGGGCTTTGACGCTGACTCTTGTGCAGTACTAAACACAATTGGTAAGCAGTCTCCAGACATCAACCAAGGTGTTGATAAAGCGGATCCTAAAGATCAAGGCGCAGGCGACCAAGGTATCATGTTTGGTTACGCGACTAACGAAACACCAATCCTAATGCCAGCTCCAATTACTTACTCTCACCTTCTTGTTAAGAAGCAAGCTGAAGTACGTAAGAGCGGCAAGCTTGACTTCCTTCGCCCAGATGCGAAATCTCAAGTAACGTTCCAATACGACCAAGGTAAGATCGTTGGTATCGACGCTGTTGTTCTTTCAACTCAACACTGTGATTCAGTAACAACACCTGACCTACGTGAAGCGGTAATGGAAGAGATCATCAAGCCAGTACTTCCTGCTGAGTGGATCAACAAAGACACTAACTTCTTCATCAACCCAACAGGCCGTTTCGTAATCGGTGGCCCAATGGGTGACTGTGGTCTAACAGGTCGTAAGATCATCGTTGATACCTACGGCGGCGCAGCTCGTCACGGTGGCGGTGCATTCTCAGGTAAAGATCCATCAAAAGTTGACCGTTCTGCAGCTTACGCAGCTCGTTACGTTGCGAAAAACATCGTTGCTGCTGGTATGGCTGACCGTTGTGAGATTCAACTGTCTTACGCTATCGGTGTTGCAGATCCAACATCTATCATGGTTGAAACCTTTGGTACTGAAAAAGTAGCTCACGAAATCATCATTGAAGCCGTTCGTCAAAACTTCGACCTACGTCCATACGGTCTTCAAGAGATGCTGAACCTTCTTCAACCTATCTACAAGCAGACTGCTGCATACGGCCACTTTGGTCGTGAAGAGTTCCCTTGGGAATCGACTGACAAAGCAGCAATCCTTGCGGACTTCGCTGGCCTAAAATAATTTAGCCACTGCGATTTGTTTTTTTAAAGCCCTTACTACTTAGTAAGGGCTTTATTTTTATGTACTTACCGAACTTTCACTCACAATACCCTTCCCCAAAGCCCTTCTTTACCGTTCACCACTTAGTATAAAAAGCCGCTGAAAAATTTGTGTTTTCTAGCACTACTGACAATAGTTAAGGTAACTCCTAGGCTATCAAGCTCACATTTAACTTAAATTAATTCAGTCTGATAACGCTCGTTAAATGCACGCTAGAACAATAACTGGGATGACAGAGAGCAATTTAGCTCAACACCATAACTCTCACACAAGCCACATCGATGAGCCTTATGGAATTATAACTAGGACGTTATTTAAATTTAACTAGGGGGATCCATGCCTCATTCCACACACCAATCAGAACTGAACGATAAAAAACACAAGGTCAGCGATCAGGATTACGCTCGCACCATTCCTTGTAACCAAATCAATATTTCCGCACCCTTTCATTGGTTGTCGCTTGCTATGCATGACTTAGTGAGAATGCCGTTAATCAGTTCATTTTACGGTTTGTGCTTTATGGCTGCGGCAATCGCCATCGTTCAACTTGTCCAATGGCAAGGAACACACTTGGTCGTGATGCCAAGCTTGATCGTCTATATGCTAATAGGACCGTTCCTTGCACTGGGCTTGTATGATGCAGCATGGGAAAGAGAAAAAGGGCACAACGCTAGCCTACTGCATTCGATGAAAGCCATCACACGGAACTCTACCCAACAATGGGCCTTTGCGATTGTATTAATGGTCGCGATGATATTCTGGATGCGTATCGCGGCATTATTACACGCGCTCTACCCTTCAGTGCAAGGCGCACCATTGACTGAGTTCGCTCCCTTCTTAATCACGGGTTCTGTGATTGGTTTTGTTATCGCTAGCTTGATATTTAGTATCTCTGCATTTTCAATTCCATTAATGATGGAGAGACGCGTTGATGTGATGAGTGCAATTTTCACTAGTTTTAATGCCGTAAAATCGAACATCCCTGCGATGGTGGTATGGGCGAGTATTATTTGTGCCGGTATTCTGGTCGGTTTTGCCACCTACGGTATCGGAATGATTGTAACGATGCCATTACTTGGTTACGGAACATGGCATGCTTACCACGAAGTCATCAAAAAGAAACATCACGTTTAAATCGTTTCACGATCGATGAGCAATGTTATGATGAGGCCTTAGCTTAAACGCTGAGGCTTTTTTTGGAGTTAACAACGCTTGTCTTACACCCCGCAACAACATCGAGTAAATAAAAAACTGGGCGAATGCCTAGCTATCGCTAATCAACATTTTTCTCGTGAATTTCCATGTCCAACCGTCACTTACAAGTTAAGAGGAAAGGCAGCGGGAAAAGCCTACCTCCAGTTAAACGAGATAAAACTCAACCAAGTGCTATTCAGCGAAAATGAAGACGCCTTTATTAACGAAGTCGTGCCTCATGAACTCGCACATCTGATCACACATCAGGTATTCGGACGAGTTAGACCTCACGGCAATGAGTGGAAATACGTGATGGAAAAAGTATTCAACGTGCCAGCTAAAACGACTCACAGCTTTGAAATCGCTTCTGTGCAAGGGAAAACCTTTGAATACCGATGTGAGTGCACCACTTACCCGCTATCAATCAGGCGACATAACAAAGTACTTCGAAATCAATCGGCCTACCGATGCCAACGGTGCCAACAAACCTTAGCTTTTACGGGTAATCAACTAAGCTAATGACGGATAGATGTATTCTTTCACACAAATATTATGGATAGATCTATCATTTAAGTGCTAGGCTGATATTTATCATACTTTTATCAGTCTTTTCCTATGAAAAAACTCACCCTACAATCATTTGGGCTGTCTGTGCCTTTTTACTTATCGATAGTATTTGGCCTACTGGTAACTCAAAGTGTTTTGGCTACGCCACCTAACTCGTTCTCTAAAGCAAAAAAAGAAGCCGTGAAAATTTATCTCGATCACCCGACTTCATTTTATTGTGGTTGTGATATTACTTGGAAAGACAAGAAAAAAGGTATCCCCGACCTTGACGGCTGTGGTTATCAAGTGCGAAAACAACAAAAGCGCGCTTCCCGTATTGAATGGGAACATATCGTTCCAGCTTGGCAATTTGGCCACCAGCGCCAGTGTTGGCAAGATGGCGGGCGCAAGAACTGCACTCGCAATGACAAAGTATTCAAGTCCATGGAAGCCGACCTCCACAACCTGACACCAGCCATCGGTGAAGTAAATGGTGACCGTTCGAACTACAACTTCAGCCAGTGGAATGGAATAGATGGCGTGAGCTATGGCCAGTGTGAAATGCAGGTCAACTTCAAACAGCGTAAGGTCATGCCGCCAGACAGAGCAAAAGGCTCTATCGCGCGTACTTACCTTTACATGAGCCAAGAGTATGGTTTCAAGCTATCTAAGCAACAAACCAACCTGATGATGGCGTGGAACAAGCAATTTCCTGTCGACAAGTGGGAATGTACTCGTGATGAGCGAATCTATGCCATCCAAGGTAATCACAACCCATTTGTTTACCCTGCTTGTAAATAACGTTGCTCGTACAATCAACATTCCTAACTATCTCAAACAAGAGTTTCAGAATTGCCCCTGAAACTCTTGCTCTACCCTTGTTTTTTCAACTAAAAACATCCATGTTAGGCAGAGACAAAATACCCAAATGAACATATTTATAGGTTTACCAGCATGAGAATCCCTCGTATCCATCACCCAGAACGCATTCATCAGTTAGGTTCACTCGCTTTAGGCGAAGATGCCGCGGGTCATGTTGGTCGAGTCCTTCGTATGAAAGAAGGCCAAGATGTTCTTCTATTTGATGGCAGTGGCGCTGAATTCCCTGCGACCATTGCTGAAGTATCAAAAAAGAACGTCACAGTTAATGTTACTGAACGTATCGAACGTAGCAGCGAATCTCCGTTAGACTTACATTTAGGCCAAGTGATTTCACGTGGCGATAAAATGGAATTCACGATTCAGAAATCGGTTGAGCTTGGTGTCAACACCATTACTCCTCTGATTTCTGAACGCTGTGGCGTTAAGCTTGATGCCAAGCGTTTCGAGAAAAAACTCGCACAATGGCAAAAGATTGCTATCGCAGCATGTGAACAGTGTGGCCGCAATACAGTTCCTGTGATTCGTCCAATCATGCAACTTGAAGAGTGGTGCAGCGAACCGAGTGAAGCGTTAAAGCTAAACCTGCATCCTCGCGCAAAATACTCAATTAACACCCTTCCAGAACCCATCAGTAAGGTGCGCCTATTGATCGGTCCTGAAGGCGGACTGTCAGCTGAAGAAATCGGCATGACAGAACAATACAAATTTGAAGAGACGCTACTCGGCCCACGTGTACTTCGTACCGAGACAGCAGCTCTAACCGCAATTACTGCCTTACAAGTCCGTTTTGGCGATCTAGGCTAGGAGAAAAAAATGATCAAACTTGGCATCGTAATGGATCCAATTTCATCCATTAACATCAAAAAAGACTCTAGCTTTGCCATGATGCTTGAAGCTCAGCGTCGTGGTTACGAAATCCATTACATGGAAATGGATGATCTACATTTAGATCAAGGCGTAGCCATTGCTGACACTAAGGTTGTTGAACTAAAAGAAGATCCAAACGGTTGGTACGAGTTCAAATCAGAACAGACTATCGCGCTATCCGATTTAGATGCGGTATTGATGCGTAAAGATCCTCCGTTTGATACTGAGTACATCTACGCGACTTACATTCTTGAGCGTGCTGAAGAGAACGGTGCACTGATCGTCAACAAGCCACAAAGCCTACGTGACTGTAACGAGAAGTTATTCACGGCTTGGTTCCCTGAACTGACACCAACCACCATCGTGACTCGTAAAGCTGAAAAAATTAAAGCATTCCGAGAAGAGCATGGTGACGTGATTCTAAAACCACTTGATGGCATGGGCGGCGCGTCTATCTTCCGAGTGAAAGAAGGCGATCCAAACGTATCAGTGATCATTGAGACCTTAACTAACCATGGTCAAAACTACGCAATGGCACAAACCTTTGTTCCTGACATCAGCAACGGTGATAAGCGTATTCTTGTGGTTGATGGTGAACCAATGCCTTACTGCCTAGCGCGTATTCCTGCTAAAGGGGAAACTCGAGGTAACCTTGCCGCTGGCGGTACAGGTGAAGCTCGTCCGCTAAGTGAAACCGATTGGGCTATCGCAAGAGCGGTTGCTCCTGCATTAAAAGAGAAAGGTTTAATCTTTGTAGGACTTGATGTTATCGGCGACAAGCTGACTGAAATTAACGTAACAAGCCCTACTTGTATCCGTGAAATTGAAGCTGCTTTTGATATTTCTGTTACGGGTAAATTAATGGATGCAATCGAGCGTCGCGTTAACGCTAAATAGCCTAAACTTAAGAAAGTCTTAGCTATTCGCAAACATTTAGACACAGAATCAATGAGCGGCTTTACGCCGCTCTTTTTCCTTTACTGGGAACACACTGGCAGGAGGCTCTATGAATTTAACGAACCACTTTCTGGTCGCTATGCCCGGAATGAAAGACCCATACTTTCAAAACTCGGTGATCTACCTTTGTGAGCATAATGACGAAGGCGCAATGGGTCTGATGATCAACGCTCCTATTGATGTCACTGTCGGCAGCATGCTCAAACAAGTTGAGGTTGATTCTGAACAACCAAAATCCAACCAAGCAAGCCTTGATAAGCCAGTTTTAAATGGTGGACCTGTAGCAGAAGACCGCGGGTTTATTTTGCACAAGCCCAAAGGCAGCTATCAATCCAGCATCAACATGACGGATCAAATTTCGGTAACAACATCAAAAGATATCTTGATGGTGTTAGGGACTGAAGATGAACCGATCAATTATCTGGTTGCACTTGGTTATTCTGGGTGGGAGCCTGGCCAGTTGGAGATAGAACTGACCGAAAACTCATGGCTAACCGTTGAAGCCGATCCAAAGGTCATCTTTGACACACCGATCTCGGACCGCTGGAAAGTTGCCGTGCAAATGTTAGGTATTAACGCGGCTCAGCTTTCAGCAGACGCTGGACACGCCTAGCTCAAATTAGCTCCATAAAACAAATAAACACTCTCAAACACAGATTAATTTGGAAACCCCATGTCACGAACAATTATGGCATTTGACTACGGTACAAAAAGTATCGGCAGTGCGATAGGACAAGAAATCACGGGTACCGCAAGCCCTCTAAAAGCTTTTAAAGCCAAAGATGGCATCCCAAACTGGGACGATATCGAGAAGCAAATTAAGGAATGGCAACCGAATCTGATTGTGGTTGGCCTTCCTACCGACCTTCATGGTAAAGATCTAGCAGCTATTACACCCAGAGCGAAGAAATTCGCTAACCGTCTTAAAGGACGCTTTGGTGTGGATGTTGAACTGCATGATGAAAGACTTTCTACGACAGAAGCAAGGGCCGACCTTTTTGAAATGGGCGGCTATAAAGCGCTAAGTAAAGGTAACGTCGATAATCAATCAGCCGTTGTAATTCTAGAGAGCTGGTTTGAAGCACAATATGGCTAAGTTATTTATTTAGCAAACTCGAGCAAGCTTATGATCCCTTTGCCATTTTAACTGCGTAATGGAGGAGCGATAAAGGAAAAGAACTTGGGAGTTCATATGAAAATTTTTCTAGCAATATTCATAGCGTTATCTATAACGGCATGCAGCTCAATGGGAAGCGGTTCCGCGGGTTACGACGGTCAACAGTACCCGTCAAAAATCAAATTAGAAAAGGAGCGCGGTTACTCATATGATAACCATCGCTCCAACATGCACTCATCTAACATGCATTAAGTTATAAACGAATAAAACCCGCCACAGAAGCGGGTTTTGTGTTTATCAACAAAGCCGTGACTTAGCCCATATCAATCTTAACGCCAGCCAACGCACCAGTTCCGTAGTCATCATCGCCACGTTTGGTCTTGAGCATTAAACGCAAGTCATTGGCAGAATCTGCACTATGGAATGCATCATCCTCGCTAATCTTGTCCGCAACCACTAAATCATACAAAGCTTGGTCAAAAGTCTGCATACCAATCTCTTTCGATTTGGCCATGGTCGCTTTTAACTCATGCAACTCACCACGACGAATCAAGTCAGATATACGAGGGCTATTCAGCAGAATTTCGAAGACACCATGACGACCATTGCCATTTTTATCGCGTATTAACTGCTGAGCGACCACACCACGCAGATTCATCGACAGATCAAACAGGAACTGTTCTTTCTGCTCTTTCGGCACCAAGTGAAGAATACGCTCTAGCGCCTGGTTAGCGTTATTGGCATGCAGGGTTGCCATACACAAGTGACCCGTTTCAGCAAAGGTCATCGCGTATTCCATGGTTTCACGACTACGGATTTCGCCAATCAAAATCATATCAGGGGCTTGGCGTAACGAGTTTTTAAGCGCGACTTCATAGCTTTCGGTGTCGAGTCCAACCTCTCGTTGAGTCACGATGCACTTTTTATGTTCGTGTACGAATTCAATCGGGTCTTCAACCGTCAAGATATGACCTGAACGATTGGTATTGCGATAGCCTGTCATCGCAGCCATCGAGGTTGATTTACCAGAGCCAGTCGCACCAACCACCAGCACAAGCCCGCGCTTAGCGATTGAAAGGTCTTGTAGTACGTCAGGAAGCTTTAATTGCTCAAAGGTTGGGATGTGAGTCTCGATGCGACGAATTACCGCTCCTGGCAGCTCTCGCTGAAAGAACGCACTGACACGAAAACGACCAAAATTACGCACGATAGCAAAATTAGCCTCACGCGTTTGCTTGTATTCATCTCGTCGATCTTGATCCATCATCGCATCAAGTAATTGAGCAACCTGAGCCGCATTCAGCTTCTCTCCTTGGGGGCGTAATTCACCATCCACACGAAAAAGGATTGGCGCATCGACAGTGATATAAAGATCCGACGCCTTTTGAGAGAGCATCCCTTCAAGAATTTGATTCAATTCCATTTTGTTCACCTTGATTAAAACATTGAGGTTTCAATTTCGATCTTTTTCTCGACCTCTTCCGAGTCAACCAAGCCTTGTGCCATCAGTTGTTTCGCGTTTTGCTCCATGGTCTGCATACCATGTGCCGCGCCCGTTTGAATAATCGAGTACATCTGCGCGACTTTATCTTCACGAATCAAGTTTCTGATTGCAGGTGTCGCCATCATGATTTCATGACAAGCGACACGACCACCACCGACACGCTTTAATAGTTTCTGGGCAATCACCGAACGTAACGATTCAGACAGCATCGAACGAACCATACCTTTGTCGCTACCCGGGAATACATCGATAATACGGTCTACGGTTTTTGCTGCAGAGCTAGTATGCAAAGTACCAAAAACTAGGTGACCAGTTTCTGCGGCCGTTAACGCTAAGCTGATCGTCTCTTGGTCACGAAGCTCACCTACAAGAATTACGTCCGGGTCTTCACGTAACGCACTGCGTAGCGCCGCTTTAAAGCTGTGCGTATCACGATGAACTTCACGCTGGTTAACCAGACATTTATTATTGGTGTGAACGAATTCAATTGGGTCTTCAATGGTCAAAATGTGTTTGTTGTGATTACGGTTTACATAATCAACCATCGCCGCCAAAGTTGTCGATTTACCAGACCCCGTAGGGCCAGTCACCAGCACTAAGCCTTTTTCATAATTGGCAATTTTTTCAAAAATATCAGGTGCGCCCAACTGCTCTAACGTTGGGATTTCTACAGGGATGGTTCGAAAGACCGCTGCGCACCCACGGGCTTGGTTAAAAGCATTAACACGGAATCGGCCAACATTGGGTAATTCAAAAGAGAAGTCGACTTCCAATTTTTCCTCAAACTCACCGCGCTGTGAGTCGTCCATGATCTCAAAAACTAAACGATGCACATCAGCATGACTCAAAGCTGGGATTCCAAGCTTCCTTACTTCACCATCTATACGTACCATTGGAGATACACCCGCAGAAAGATGTAGATCTGACGCGTTATGCTTTACACTAAAATCTAGTAACTCAGTGATATCCATTTATTTTCCCTTAAGTAAAGTCAGCTATGAGTAGTATTCAACAAAATATCGAACAAATCACCTCACAGATTCGTAGTGCTGAGCAAAAGTGCGGACGAGCTCCAGACTCCGTGCAACTTTTAGCCGTCAGCAAAACTAAACCTATTGATGCGATTCTAGAAGCCGCACTCGGAGGCCAAGTTGCCTTTGGTGAAAACTATGTTCAAGAAGGTGTCGATAAAGTAAAACACTTTTCAGAACAACATTCTAACCTAAATTTAGAATGGCATTTTATTGGCCCAATTCAATCCAATAAAACCCGCCCTATCGCAGAAAGCTTCCAGTGGGTGCATTCTGTCGATCGCGATAAAATCGCGCAAAGGCTTAATGATCAACGACCAAACGAGCTTCCACCTCTACAAGTACTCATTCAAGTGAACACGAGTGGTGAAGATTCGAAATCAGGAACGTCAGAAGAGACAGTTTTTGCACTCGCAGAGTTGATTTCATCGCTCCCCAACCTCACGTTAAGAGGGTTGATGTCGATTCCTGCAAACGTATCTGACTATCAATCTCAGCTTAATGCGTTTTCTCAACTGGCGGAGCTCAAAGGCAAGCTAGCCGTGAAGTATCCAAACATCGATACCCTTTCGATGGGTATGAGTGGTGATATGGATGCAGCAGTTGAGGCTGGTAGCACAATGGTTCGTATTGGAACGGCTATTTTCGGAGCTCGTGATTACACGAAATAGCCTTAGTAAGTAACTAACGACAAGTACAAGTATTGATACCGCTTCGCTTTAACTGCGCAGCGACACGCTCAGGATTTTATATATGGAACATAAGAACATCGCCTTTATTGGGGCGGGAAATATGGTTCGCTCTATTGTAGCGGGCTTAGTGGCGAGTGGTTACCCAGCGCAAAAGATTACTGCAACAGCACCTTCTGACACCAGAAGGCTGCCGTTAGAGCAAGAATACGGCATCAATACCACCAGCGATAATATTGCCGCAGCAGAGCAAGCAGACGTTGTTGTGTTATCCGTGAAGCCACAAATGATGGCTGATGTATGTAAACCCTTACAAGGTATCGATTTCAGCAACAAACTGGTTATCTCAATTGCAGCGGGTATTAATGCGAATCGACTCAATGAGATGTTAAACTGCCAGCTGAACCTTGTTCGTGTGATGCCAAACACGCCATCGCTGCTTGGTAAAGGGATGAGCGGTCTTTATGCCGATTCAACGGTCAGCCAAAATGATAAAGACTTTGCTTCTCAGCTGATGCAAGCTGTAGGTGAAGTTAGCTGGGTTGAGCAAGAATCTGGGATTAATAACATCATTGCGGCGGCGGGCAGTGCTCCGGCTTACTTCTTCCTATTTATGGAAGCGATGCAAGCCGAAGCAATCAACCAAGGCTTCGACCAGGAAACCGCTCGTAAATTAGTGCAGCAGTCGGCATTAGGTGCGGCAGAGATGGTGGTTGCAAATCCAGACACAGAATTATCTACACTGCGTGAACAAGTGACTTCAAAAGGCGGCACAACCGCAGAAGCACTGCGCACGTTTAACGACCATCAACTTTCAGATATCGTAGCAAAAGCCATGCAAGCGGCGGTTGCTCGAGCTGAAGAGATGGAAAAACTGTTTTAATACTAATTACAGTAAAAAAGCATTTTGTCGCTCGGGTTATATCTAAGCGGCAAGTAAATCCGAAAAAGGAAACAATATGAACTCGATGAGCTTTCTGATCTCGACCGTTTTTGATCTTTACATCATGGTTGTGATCTTGCGTATCTGGCTACAAGCATCACGTGCAGATTTCTACAACCCATTCTCACAATTTATCGTAAAAGCGACACAACCGGTTGTTGCACCACTACGCCGAGTAATTCCATCAATCGGCAGCCTTGATCTTGCGACGGTTGTTTTCGCTTATGTGTTATGTGTACTTAAGTTCGTCGCTCTAAATCTGATTATCTCTGGCGGTGCGGCTGTATTTGACATCAGCTTCCTGATATTTGGAGCGCTATCTCTGCTTAAAGCGGCTGGTGGTTTGATCTTCTGGGTTCTGCTAATCCGTGCAATCCTGAGCTGGGTTAGCCAAGGCCGTAGCCCAATTGAATACGTGTTCCATCAACTGACTGAACCAATGCTGGCTCCAATTCGTCGTATTCTTCCAGCAATGGGCGGTTTTGATTTAAGCGTACTGGTACTGTTTATTGTTCTGCAATTCGCGAACTTCTTGATGGGTGACCTAATTGGCCCGATTTGGTATCAGCTATAATTCAAGTACGAACATCAGGTACTTTGACGATGCCAAAAGCGGTTTGGGCCGAGGAAGACGATATTCTTCTTAGGCTCTATATCCAACCCAAAGCAAGCCGAGATAAAATTGTCGGCTTACACGGCGAGGAACTGAAAATTGCCATTACTGCACCACCGGTTGATGGCAAAGCTAACGCCCACTTAGCGAAATACCTTGCGAAGCAATTTAAGGTCGCCAAGGGGCAAATCAAGATAGAGAAAGGAGAGCTCGGTAGGCACAAGCAAGTTCGAATATGCTCGCCAAACCAAGTCCCTACTGAAATCAAAGCCATCCTATGATGGCTTTTTGCTATTTATTGGAGTCATTATGCGTTTATGGATAACAGCACTACTTACTGCCCTTGTCGCTTTACCAAGTTGGGCTGGACAGTTTAAAAATATCAAGGATATAGAGGTTCACTACTCGGCCTTCAACTCCACTTTCTTAACCGCACAAGTCGCTAAGCAATATCAACTTAAGCGCAACGGTTACTCAGCGATTCTTAATATCAGCGTGTTGGATAACTCTTCTTTGGGCAAACCAGCAACAACAGCTAAGGTTTCAGGAACAGCGAAAAATCTAGTCGGCAATACTCGCACGCTTAAGTTCCGTGAAATAAAAGAAGGTGACGCGATTTATTACCTTGCAGAATTTCCAGTGACCCATGAAGAGAACATCACTTTCACCATCAATATTAATGCTGGTTTGAAAGGGGCTGGACCACTGCGTTTCACACAAAAATTTTATATAGAAGAGTAGCTTCAACGCTCACTTTTCTAGTCATTAACTTATTAGAGCCACATTCCCATGAGTAAGATTGTTTTAGCAACAGGCAACCAAGGTAAAGTTCGCGAGATGGCAGATATTCTGTCTGAGTTTGGTTTCGACGTTGTCGCGCAAAGTGAATTTAACGTTTCAGAAGTCGCAGAAACAGGAACGACTTTCATTGAAAATGCCATCATCAAAGCTCGCCACGCTGCGAAAGAGACGGGGCTACCAGCCATTGCTGACGATTCTGGCTTAGAAGTTGATTACCTTAATGGTGCACCCGGTATCTACTCAGCGCGTTACTCAGGTGAAGGGGCGACAGATAAGCAAAACATCGAAAAGCTGTTAGATGCCATGCAAGGTGTGGAAACTGAAAAGCGTACCGCTCGCTTCCACTGTGTGTTGGTGCTAATGCGTCACGAAAACGATCCAACACCATTGGTGTGTCACGGCAAATGGGAAGGCCGTATTCTGACTGAAGAACACGGTGATAATGGCTTTGGCTACGATCCTGTCTTCTTTGTACCAGAAGATAACTGCGCCTCAGCAGAGCTTGAATCGTCACGTAAGAAGCAACTATCACACCGTGGTAAAGCTCTCGCGTCATTATTTAAGACTCTCAAGGAGCAAGCTCTGTAATGCACAATGCAGCGCTAATACCACCCGCACTCAGCCTCTATGTCCACATCCCATGGTGTGTACAAAAGTGTCCGTATTGTGATTTTAACTCTCATGCTCTAAAAGCCGAGATTCCTGAAAAAGAGTACATTGATGCTCTGCTTGAGGATCTCGATACCGATATCGAAAAATACCAACTCAATGGCGCACCTCGCCCATTGCATTCGATCTTTATTGGTGGCGGCACGCCGAGTCTATTTTCTCCAGAAGGAATAGGTCGATTGCTGCAAGGTATTGAACAGCGCATCCCGTTCAAACCTGAAATAGAAATCACCATGGAAGCCAACCCGGGCACCATAGAAGCTGAACGTTTTGCAGGTTACCAAAAGGCAGGTATTAGTCGTATCTCAGTTGGTGTACAAAGTTTTGAGCAAGAGAAACTGGAAAGGCTTGGGCGTATTCATGGTCAAGATGAAGCGGTCAACGCAGCTCACTTAGCACATAAAATCGGATTAAAGAGCTTCAACCTAGATCTAATGCACGGCTTACCCGATCAAAGCATTGATCAAGCGTTGGCTGACTTAGACAAAGCGATCGAGCTCGACCCTCCACATTTGTCTTGGTATCAGCTAACAATAGAACCTAACACCATGTTCTATTACAAAACGCCACAGCTGCCTGACGATGATGACCTTTGGGATATCTTCGACTTAGGCCATAAGAAGCTCGCAGATGCAGGTTATGTACAGTACGAAATTTCAGGTTACAGTAAGCCGGGATATCAGTGTCAGCATAATCTCAACTACTGGCGCTTTGGTGACTACCTAGGTATTGGCTGTGGCTCTCATGGCAAGCTGAGCTTTGCAGATGGACGTATTGTTCGCACCACTAAGGTTAAACACCCTAGAGGCTACCTAGCCGCGTATCAGAATCTGGTAAAGCCCTATCTGTCGGATGAACTTGAAGTACCTAATGACGACCGCCCTTTCGAGTTCTTCATGAACCGCTTCAGGCTAATGGAAGCGTGTCCAAAACAAGACTTCATTGATACGACTGGGTTAGAGTTTGATTCGATTCAGCCAACGATAGAGTGGGCTAAAGAACTCGGTTATCTTAATGAAACCGACAGCCATTGGCAGATCACTGAAAAAGGAAAACTCTTCTTAAACGATTTACTTGAAGCCTTTATGGTAGAAGAAGACGAATAGTTCGAACGCTCATAGACAGGATCTTAAGGGCTAAGCGGTTTATTTAGATAGAAAAAAGGCTTCATT
>NZ_OSDX01000080.1:0-19589 GCF_900382755.1 Vibrio sp. Evd11 | reverse complement strand
GAAAATATTACTTCACGTCATCCCTTATTCCATAAGGGGTTTTCATGATCTTGCCCTGACCATCGACACTTTCTCATTTAACCCTCTCACCATATTCAGCAAATCTAAAATCCATTAACTCACCCTTTTAAGGTTAGCTCTAGTTCTTATAACGCTCGTTCTAGCTCTTATAAAAGTAGCCTTAATAAGTAGTGGCTGTAAAACCTTTGAGATAAATTGAGACTCAGACTTGCTAATCTAGCTATTTCGGCAAATGATTAAACTAAAAATAATTAATGGCAGTGATGTGATTTGATTTTTATTGCTCATTTGATGTAAACGAACCCTATAAACGAATGGTTTATTTATTTTCAAATGATTAATATTTGGGAGGTAAGCTATGGCCGCTACTCCTCATTATACAAGCGAGTTAGAGTACGAGCTTTGTTATTTTGACGATGGAAGACTAACCACAATTACGATATCCGCTAATAATCGACAGGAAGCGATGACTTGGTATCTTAGCGAAGGAAGACATATCAACGATTTCTATTCGATCAGACCTGATGAATAAACGCTTGATACGTTACTGACTGTGGAACACCCTTTACTGCATTATCACTAGCATGACTTAGCAGTAAAGGGGGACAATCTCGAATTACTTCAGAATTCGGGCGCGGAATTGACGACCCTTCATTTTACCTGATTCGATTTTACCTAATGCTTTCTTAGCCATTGATCTTTCTACAGCAACGTAAGCACGCATCGCGAACAAGTTGATCTTACCTACTGACTTACCATCAATACCGCCTTGGCCTGTCAACGCACCAAGGATATCGCCTGCGCGAAGTTTCGCTTTCTTACCACCATCAATTTGGATGGTTACCATGTTTGAGTAGTACGGCTTAGCAATTGGTTTCGCTGGCAACTGAGACGGTTCGATTGGCATATCCATGTACTCATCAATTTGAGCAACGCGGTGCATCTCTTTTTCGCTAAAGAAGCTGATAGCGACACCTTTGCTTCCTGCACGTCCAGTACGACCGATGCGGTGTACGTGAACTTCAGGATCGCGAGACAACTCAAAGTTGAACACAGCATCTAGGTTATCAACATCAAGACCACGAGCAGCAACATCTGTTGCAACCAAGATAGAGATGGTTTTGTTCGAGAACTGAACCAAAGCTTGGTCGCGCTCACGCTGCTCCATGTCACCATGAAGCTCAATAACGCTGAAACCACGGTGGCTTAGCTCGTCGTTTACGTTCTGTACTTCTTTCTTAGTATTACAGAACACAACCGCTGACTCTGGTTGATGATGAAGAAGCATTAGCTCTAGTGCGTCATCACGAGCTTCAGTACCTTCAACCTTATAAAAGTGTTGCTGGATGCTTGAGTGATCGTGTGTTGATTCAACCTTCACCATTTCAGGGTTATTCATGATGCGGTCTGCAACAGATTTAATCTGTTTAGGGAAAGTTGCACTGAACAATAACGTTTGACGATCTTTTGGTGCTGCCTCAATAACAGCATCTAGTGCATCTTGGAAACCCATTTCCAGCATGCGGTCGGCTTCATCTAACACAAGTGTGTTCAACTCAGACAGGTCAATACGGTCTCTCTCTAGGTGGTCCAGGATACGACCAGGAGTGCCCACAAGAATGTGTGCGCCATGCTCTAATGAACCAATTTGTGGGCCCATTGGCATACCGCCACATAATGTCAGCACTTTAATATTGTGAATACCACGAGCAAGAGTACGGATCTCTTTTGCTACTTGGTCTGCAAGCTCACGAGTCGGACATAACACTAAAGACTGAACACGGAAACGCTTAACGCGTAGGTTTTGCAGCACGCCTAAACCAAAAGCAGCTGTTTTACCTGAACCCGTTTTACCCTGACCGATAACATCCTTGCCATCCAGAATAGTAGGAAGACTTAACGCTTGAATAGGCGTCATTTCAGTATAACCAAGAGAATCTAGCGTATTTAGAAGCTCTGGTTTAAGGGCGATTGAAGAGAATTTTGAAGTGCTCAATGGAAATATCCAACTGGTGAAAAACAGAGTGCATTATGAGTGTTTTTGAAAATTATTCCACCTTAATCACAGTTTTGAAGAAACATGTTAGGCGAACACAAAAAAGCCAGCTTTGTTAGCTGGCTTTTACTTCTATACAAATTGCTTTCTATGGCACACCGTGACCTTTAGATGCAACCCATACGCGGTACCACTGCTCGCGAGTCAGTTCGATTTTCAGTGCATCAACGGCCGTCTTCACGCGCTCAATCTTACCTGAACCAATAATCGCGATCGGATTCGATGGTAAACGACGAACCCAAGCGTAAATCACTTGGTCAATACTGTCTGCACCCACTTCTTGGCGAATTGCCTCTAGCTCATCACGAACGCGAATCGCTTGTGCTGAATCACCACTGAAGATGCTACCGCCACCGAGACAAGACCACGCCATCGGGCGAATACGGTTCATCTGCAGTTGATCTAGCGTGCCATCATGGGCGACTTCGAAGTTCAATGGATTGATTTCAACTTGGTTAGTCACCAGTGGCTTACCTAGCCGTGATTGCAGTAAGTCGAACTGACGCGGTGAAAAGTTAGAAACACCGAAATGCTTAACTTTACCGACCTTATGCAGTTCAGCGAACGCTTCTGCTACTTCATCTGCATCCATCAGTACATCTGGGCGATGAATCAGTAATACATCCAGTTCGGTTACACCCAAGCGCTCTAGAGAATTATTTACTGATTGGTAAATATGGTGCGCGCTGGTGTCATAGTGATTGATCTTACGATCTAGAGTGTGGTCACCACACAAGTTGATGTCGCACTTAGTGACGATTTGGATATCATCACGGAGGCTTGGCTCAAGCGCTAATGCTTCACCAAACAACTTTTCACATTGGTAGTTACCGTAAATATCCGCGTGATCAACAGTTGTGATGCCAAGATCAATGTGCTGCTTAAGGAAAGTCAGGCGTTGTTGCGGGGTCATACCCCATTCTGCTGTACGCCAGTATCCTTGCACCAACTCAGAAAGTTCTGGGCCTTGTGGCGCTACCGTTACTTTTGCAACCATGGGTTGTCTCCTTTATCAATACTGAACGTATCCTAAGCTCGTTTTACCGAAGGCTCAACGTATAACAAATGGCAAAGGTAAACGCTTACTAAAAATGTGAGAGCCACAGAAAAACGAACACTTAAATGAATTATAACTTGCTGTCTGCCCGTCAGCCGTTCTCCTGAAAGGCTTGTTTACTCTGATGAATGATGAAACCATCTATAAATTTGAGCAATTAAAGACAATTTAGTTCAACCGTTAAGTTGTCACCATCACTATGTAACTGAACCCAAGGAGCTAAAGAACTAAAAGAAGATGAGGAAGAACTAGGCACATTCCATACACTCACTTGTTCAGAGGATTGATGTGGTGAGTTGATGAATTCGACGAGTTGTTTATCTACCTTGTCGTAACCAACTCCCTCACGTTTCGCTTGTTCAACTTGAGCGACGACATCAAAATCATCCTCTCCAATGCGAATTGAACTAAGAGCAAAGCCATCTTGACGAAGATATGTCTGAAGCTTTGTGTAACTTAGGTTCGAATATGGCAGATTAAGGCGAACCACTTCGACGCTAGAGTCACCCAACTCCAGTTCAACATAAACATCCAAATCGTAATATTGAGTGAGGTCGCTGCACAATAGAGTGCCTTCGATTTCGCCACAATCCATGAGATCGATATCGTTAATATAGTTTTGCGAACTCGGTTGAGTTGGGCTGCTATTGAATACCGTTCGCAACCACCAGCTTTCACTCGCTTGCACAGAAAACGAAGTGGCATTCAGAGCCAATAACAAAGGTAGGATTAAGGTAGGAAGAGTTCTCATTAATTGTGCTTACTTCGCGCGTTATGAAGCATCCATTATACGTGACCAATCAGCAAACACCCGTTTGGGGCGCAAATTTCAAGCGAAAAATATTGCTCATGGCCAATATTAACAAACTTGATACTAAGCAGAGTTGCATTCTGTTATATCTATCGTCACACAATACATCCAATGAATGTGTCATAATTTTGAAATTACTGATTAATTTACAAGGAACGTCATGACTGCAACTAATTATCTCAACCAACTAAACCAAAAATATCTTGCGACTCATAAAGCGAAAGAAGACTTCTTTTGGGATACTTATATGGGGATCAGTGACGACCATAATGGCTCAACACTCGCGCAGACTCAATGGACTGAATTTCTTAGCTCTGCCGAACAAATTGCGGCTATCGAAACGCAACTAGCTGCTATCGATGACATTCAAGATCCTCAAGAAAAAGAAAGTACATTAACCGGACTGAACGGTTGGTTAGCGACTTTTAGATCTCACGCTATTGAATCTGAACAGTCACAGAAGCTTAAAGCTGATCTCATCAAATTTGAAGCTGAACTGTTTGAGAAAAAACAAAATCATGTAATGACTTACGTGAATGAAGCGAGTGAAGAAACGGAAGGATCATTACCAGTTCTAGGCGCTGCGGTTAGAAGTAACAGTGATGAGAAAGTACGACTTTCTGCTCATCAAGCGCTATTAGGCTTAGAGCAGTGGCTGCTGGCTGACGGCTTCATTGAACTCATCAAAAAACGCAACCAGTTTGCTCAATCGCTGGGTTTCAAAACCTTTTTTGATTATTCCGTCGTTAAAACCGAGCAAATGACAACTGAGCAACTGTTTACAATTCTGGATGACTTTGAAGTTCGCACGCGAGATAGCCATCAACAAAGCCTAGAGAGCTTAACTCAGAAAAAAGGTCAGAGTGCTCTAGAAGCCCATAATTTCACCTACTCTTTTGCTGGTGACGTTATGAATGATCTCGACCCTTATGTACCATTTTCAAAGTCACTAAGACGCTGGATCGAATCTTTTGGTCGCCTCAACATCGAATATTCTCAAGCGACATTAAAATTGGATTTGCTTGATCGCAAAGGTAAGTACCCAAACGGCTTCTGTCATGGCCCTGTCCCTTCTTTCTACGATCAAGACACTTGGGTGGCCGCACAAGTTAACTTCACTAGCAACGCCAAGCCCGATCAAATTGGCAGTGGTTATGATGGCATCAACACGCTATTTCACGAGGGTGGTCATGCGGCACATTTTGCTAACGTTAAAATGAACGCGCCTTGTTTCTCTCAAGAATTTGCACCAACATCGATGGCTTATGCCGAAACTCAATCCATGTTCTGTGACAGCTTATTGAATGACGCCGATTGGCTAAAACAGTACGCGCTAAATGCGGACGGGCAACCTGTGCCAGATGATCTAATTAAAGCCATCATCGACAACAAACAGCCCTTCCGAGCTTACCAAGAGCGCAGCATTCTTGTGGTTCCATATTTCGAGCGAGCACTGTACGAATTAGCTGATGAAGACCTCACGCCTGAAAAAGTCATAGCACTTGCTCGTAGCAGTGAAAAGGCAATTCTTGGATTGGCTTGCAGCCCTCGCCCACTGATGGCGATCCCTCACTTATTGTCTGATGAAGCATCTTGCTCATACCAAGGTTATCTATTGGCTCATATGGCGGTGTATCAAACACGTGCTTATTTCACCGACAAGTTTGGTTACTTAACAGATAACCCTGAGATTGGACCTTTGTTGGCGAAACACTATTGGCATAAAGGCAACAGCGTGAATCATAACGGTACAATCGAAAGCCTGACTGGGGAAGGTTTTAATGCCAAATATCTCGCTGACGAGTGTAACTTATCACCGCAAGAAGCTTGGGCTATTGAAGAGCAAAAGATTAAACAACTGTCGACAAGAAAACGCGCGCCAGTCGCCGATTTGAATGCAAAGATATCGATCGTGGATGGGGCGACAGAGTTGGCGAATAATGATGAATCAAACAACAAGATGTGTGATGAGTTTGAGCAATTTATCGTTGGGCAATACGGCCGATAGCAATAGTCGATAATAACAATAGTCAACAATAACAGTCGATAGATTGTGTTTGAGCCTCTGTAAGCAAGGTTGAACAAAAACTTAAACGGAAAAAGGACGATAATCTATCGTCCTTTTTTATTCAGCTTTGGATCTATACCGTGACACATGTCGAGCGAGTTTCAGTATTAAACTCAACATCAACAGAATCAGCGCTTCTTAGTGATTTTCGATGAATGCCAAATACCTGCCCCGTCAAAACAATATAAAACTTCTCTGTTTTGAGTAATTTCCAAGCTTCATCAAGAGATTCAGCATAAACCTTGTTCTTGAGATCTTGTGGGCGAGTACCTGCAACTCTTCCATGTTTACGTGCCAATTCAAATAGTCCGTTTCGATTCGGTTTACATGTAAACAGAGTATCATTTCCGTAAATAACACCCTTGGCAGTAATGTTCTTAACCATTACATTTCTCCAAATAATAATTCCACTCATAACACTTGAGTGGCATACCACATGTCGATTTGTGGATGCTTAAACTGCATAAAGAAGAGAATATGGCGTAACGACCGGGCAAGCGATTACACCATAGCAATCAAATTCAAAGCTCTTAGAAGTAGTAATAAGCTGCTGCGAATACGTGTGTTTCTTCGTCGTATTGCGCGCTAGTTTCGCCTATACGGTAACCGTCTAGATCTTGCTTGATATCGATACCCATGTCAGCGTTATCAGAGATACGGTACATTGCAGCGATGTTGATGTAAGAAGCGTCGACATCCGCTTGGCCGTCAAGTTCGTTGTTGCTTGATGCGTAGCCCGCTGCGATTGTTAGGTCTTCAGAAACTGTGTAGCCACCTGAAACGTAGTAACCGGTGTTCTTAACAGAGTCACTCTCTTCAATCCAAGAGTTCACACCTAACTTAAGAGCGCCGACTTTCAAGTTACCCGTTACCGTGTAAACTTCGTAATCAGCTTCGTAATCACGGTTTTCGTAACCTGCGTATAGGTTGAACACTTCTTGCTCTAGACCGATGTAACCGTTCACGCCTTTGTCGAAGCCTTCATCGTTGCGAGAGTCTTTCGTTTCGAAGTAAGAGATACCGTAAGCAATGCCGCTTGTTGCACCTTGGAATTTAACAACGTTAAAGCCGTCAGAAGCATCACCAGCAGTCGCACCAAACTCGTAAGTGTTATCGCCAGCACCGTCAACTTTATCTAGCGCTGTATCATTTTCCCAACCGAATGAAGCGATACCGAAACCAGTGTCAAAACCAAGCCAAGCTTTGTCTACGTCCGCTGCTGGGCCAGTATCGATACCGTTTGTCCACTTGTAGTTAGCTGAATCATTCGCTGAAACGTTATTGTCTGTCGTATAGTTCACCATCATGTCAGTTTCGAAGTAACCAACAATACGGTTGTTACGGTAGTTTACGGCAAGAGTAAGACCCGTTGCCCAGTCATCGTAGAACGCTTTAGAACCCGTGTCGTAGTAACCACCAACACCGAAAGAGCCTGATACTGAGAATTGATCTTTGTGCATTGAATCGAATGCAAACATGTCTTCGTTTTGGCTGTTTTGGCTGCTTGTGTTTACAGCGAAAGCTGAAGTTGAAATGCTTGCAATCGCAAGTGCTACTAATGTCTTTTTCATAATAACCACTACCTATATATTTATTTGGGCTTGTTAGTCAGGCCTTTTGGAGTGGTGCTATTGTTCAAAAAATCGAGTCGTTGATATACCGTAAAACTACTGAAATTTTATAACTAATGTGAATTTATTAGATGTTGATATTGGACTTAATTTTGGTTCCAGCGTCACATTGAAAAACGAAAACCGAGAGTGAAGCCGATATCAGTGCTGTTATCCATATTTCGGATATTTTCAACCATTAACGCTTCGACTGCGAGTTGATTAAAGCAATAGCGATAGCCCAAAACTATCTCATTGGAAGGTTCAGAAAAATCAGGTTCGTTGGTCGCCCACCCTTGATAATTAAGAGATTCAATCAGTAAGCTATGACGTTGATTCAACCGATACTCGTACCCTATCGCCCAACTTGCGCTAAGGTTTTCAATAGTTGAGGTTTCAAGGTTTGAGCTCTCAAGGCTTAGGTTGTCCGAGCTAGCTTGAGAATCATCGCTGTTTCGATGCACAAGTCCAATCGTTGAAAAAATACTGTGTCTTGAAGTTATATAGCTGTAGTTAATCTGAACGCCTTGCTCAAAACTTGTTCTCGCAAATTGCCCACTTCTGACGTTGTTATAAAACAAAGAGCCACCGGCAGAGAGCGACGTCGCCCCTCTAGAATAAAGTAGCAGCTCATTGTAGAACGTCAGCGCGTTGGTTAAGTCATCCCCCTCAAAGTCAGACAAATAGATACCTGCATTGTGAAAGCCCATGGTGAACTGATCTTCCGCTACTTGGTCACGACCATTCTGACCGATGCCAAAAAGATCATGAAAGCCCATAACAAAACTGTCCAGCCCATTGTCTTTTGCAGTTAATATTCGGTAATCCACCTCTGTTTTCCAGATAGGTGAAGCTTGCCATTGAACCGCAATATGGGATTGATTTTGATAATAATCGAGAGCGTAAGCGTCCGTGTGTGCCCATATACTGGCCTGCGTATAAGAAGACTTGAATTCAACGGTTCCAACTCTTTTCGGTTCAGCAGAGCGAAGCTGTGTGGAAAGTACATTTGAATGGATTGGAGACTGCGCATACACAAACATTGGAGATGCGTTAGCACTTGTCGTGGGATGAAAACAGGTCAACATCGAGACTGCAATGCTCAGTAACGCTCTTAAACTTTTCACTGTGTTTTTCTCGGCTATATAAATGCCCGATTCTATTAAAAAACACCGTTTAATTAATGCAGTAAATCTACCGATTATCACTCTAGCATCTAGACTAACGAGTTATAAAAAATCGAAGTTTTGAACAACTATTAATGAAACAATCAACCTCTCTTATTAATAGCAACCCTAAGAATTTTCAAACAACTTGGTCTGAAGCAAGCTGCTCGATGCCTTCAGCAGCTACATGCTACATATTTGAAACTGCTATATATTTGAAATTGCTATATATTCAAAGCTTCGATTTTTCTGAGGCTAGATGGTTACTCCACTATATATGCCTTAAGCTCAATAACACCAGCTACTCATTGCCTTCACTCAACGCAAATCTAATCTCGTCAGAAGAGAAACCCTTGCGACTTAACATTGCGTACGCCTTTGAGCGCTCTTTGTGATCGTTGAGATCATAAGATTTCTTCTGAAGCTGCTCTAAGCACGAAGAGTAAAAGTCTAACTGCTCTTCGTTGACTAACCTATCGATGAGCGATGACAGTTCGCTGGTGTCGATTTGTCGCTGTCTAAGCTCTTGCCGAATGGCAGTCAAGCCTTTGCCTTTACGAGCATACTTAAGCACCTCTTTTTCCAAGTCGGCTTTCTCGGCCTTAATTTGAATATTACTCTTCAGTTCATGCGCTTGTGGGTGCTGATCAATCGCTACCTTAACTTGTTGATAGCTAAAGCCACGCTTTTTCAGCGTCGCAACCAGCTTTTCACGGCTCATGGTAAAGCTTGAGTAGTAGTGGTTGATTCGGTCTATCAGGATGGTCTGTTCATCAATAGACTTTTCGAAAGACACTTTATGGATTGCATCAGAAATCACTGAATCCGTCAGGCCTTTCTTTTTCAATTTTTCAACAATATACCGAGAACCAAATTCACCTGAGAACGCTTGTTCTACGAATTGTTCAGCAAACACTTGGTCAGACTTGAGATACCCAAAGCCCTTCAAAGTATTCAACGTTTCATCGATCCATGCTTGATTGTCGGTTTTCACTTTGAGCTTCGCTACCAACTCACTTTCCGTCATATCTCTCTGAGTTAAATGCCACATCGCAGAGTTCATAACACTTTCAATTCGCGTCGCTTTTCTTACCGTTGTATTTCTACCATTCGTTTTTTGCTGTGAATCATCCATTCGCTTTCAACTGTCCAGATTGAGCCTACCCCATCATAACTTAATTCTAAGGTGGTTGAGTTACCTAAAAGAGTGAAGCTCAATATAAACTGACAGCCAATAAAAATGGACGCTTATTCAGCGTCCATTTAATTTCGCATTAAGAAAAAATCGACCTTAAGCCGTAGTTAATTCTTTTTGGATTAGCTCTCTTCGTGATTGTAAACATGTACATCACGTTGAGGGAATGGAATCGTGATGCCTTCTTCATCGAAGCGTTTCTTCACGGTTTCCGTCACATCCCAATACACTTCCCAGTAATCGTCGGTCTTAACCCAAGGTCTTACAACAAAATCAACTGAAGACGTATTCAAGGTGTGAAGCTTGATCATATGCTCTGGTTTTTTCAACACTAGAGGGTGAGCAAGAATGATGTCGTTCAATACCGATTTTGCTTTATCGATATCATCTGAGTAACCGATACCAAAAACCATATCAACACGTCTCACACGCTCTGCTGTGATGTTGTTGATCACGTCACCCCAGATCTTGTTGTTTGGGATCACCAAGCGTTGGTTATCGATGGTTTGAATGGTTGTCGACACTAAGCTCATGTCTTTTACTTTGCCTTGCACGCCAGCGACTTTAACCATATCTCCCACATCATATGGGCGGTAGATCAAGATCATCAAGCCCGATGCAAAGTTAGACAGCGTATCTTGCAATGCAAAACCAATGATGACACCCGCCACACCGAAACCAGTTAATAACGGAGCTAACTCGATCCCGATTTGAGACAGGGCGATCAGCAAACCAACAAACACGACCGCTTTGGATGCAATTGATACAAAGAAGTCCTGCATCAATACACTGAAGTCCATTTTAGAGTGCGAGACACTCTTACGAACGGTCTTGCGAGCGACGTTAGCAATAAGGCGAGTTATATACAAAATACCGAGAAACAGAGCGAGTTTAACGATAAAAGAAGGGGTATTTTCGAAAGCCCATGAGCTGAACGAACGTAACCAACCATCGAGCAGTTCAAGTGCGACATCAACATCCAACACGTCAGCGTTGATATCACCCGTCGTTGCCAAAAGCACACGCTTATAAGAGGTCACATCCACGCCATACGGTTCCATTAACGTGATGGTCTCTTCTAAGCTCGCCACCATAACACTGGTTCGCTCGCTGAATCGTTCAAGCTCCTTTTTAATGACCGTTTTCTCTTCTTCACTGACGAAAGACAGGCGCGCTTCGAGATCTTGTCGCTGTGTGTCGGTGTAAAGAATGGCATTAGTCAGATATTTAGAACGACCAACAAGTGCCGTTTTAAGTTCACCTTCCGGTACAGCTACATCCACACCGCGCTCTTTCGACCAATCTAGTGTCTTAGCAAGCTGCTGATAATAGACATCCATCATCCCGATTCGTTTTTGAATGCGTAACTCAAGACGTTTTTTAACATCACCTTCAGCCGAACGGTTTTCTTTGCTCATTGAGATGATTTTAACTTCATTCAATGACAGCAATTTTTGTAAGAGTTCAACCTGCTGAGCAAGAGTGACATCAAGCCCCTCTTTTTTATCTGACGACAGCTGTGAAAAGATCTCTTCGCGTAAGGCTTGGTTCTTACGCCTTAATATATCTTCAAGAAAGGGTTTTTCAGCATCGTGCGCCGTTTCTAGTGTTGCCAGATCGAGCATTAACTGATCTTGTGCTACTGCTATTTTTTCCACGCTTTGCGCAAAACTTCCGAATGCGACAAACGCCAACATTAAAAATAGACAACGCCAAACCTTCATCATATTAATTCCTATTAATGTCTAAATTGACCCTCTAAATAGTAGTAAAAAGAATATGGATAACAAGCACTTAAACGTATGTTATGTTAAAAAATCGCAAAATATCAGCTCGTATCTAATATTTGAGAGTTCCAATCCCCTCTTATGACCTGTAAAGTACGCAACCAACAAAGAACAACGACCAATACTTCTTCTCAGGCGCATGTACTAAAACGCCTAAAATCCGATGTTGGCACACAGCAAGAGAGCATAAAATGAACAACGAACTTGATATTATTGAGACGCTAGAAGAGCTAGAACAATTCCTAATTTCAGTGGAAGCGGGTGGCTTAGGTCTTGAAGGCGTTGAAGGCGTAGGTATGGCAACCAATAACTCTGATGGTCGTCATTTCGTTGCAGTATTCAACAGCAGTCACAAGGTTTTACTTGCTCGCTGGATCACTAAAGAAGTATTCGAAAATGGTAAAGACTTAGTTCGCAACGGCCCTCGTCGTACTCACTAAGTAAACCGAGCAAAGCCTTTGAGTTTCGGGCACTAAGCTCTGATGGAAAAAGCCCAATTCAGTTTCTAACGAGCAATTGGGCTTTTTTGTGTCTGCTATTTACTTAATCTTTTTCAAAGAGAACCAAGCTGCCCCTCATATATGCGCAACAGACGCGCTTAAAAGCGTTACTTTGAAAAAAGTATCTGGCTAAAAAAAGTGACCTTGGCTAGAAACACTCACCTTTGTTAGAAACAAGTCCCTTAGTTAGAAAACGATTATCTTGATTAGAAAACGACTACTTTGATGATAAATACAATCACGTTGATGAGAAAAGCAGCGGTCAGAGAAAAAGAACAAATTATTATGAACTTAAGCTGATGCTTGATGCCTCACTCGCTAGGTTTGGCATTTATGCATCCCTTTTGCTTTGACAATTATATGACTTGTAGCTCAGAGCAAAGTTATCTAAGCTAGCCGCAATTCTGCAAGCTCGCTTGAGCTATTAACTATTAACTGATTCGAATACTGACTGATTTGCTGAATACACCATTACTTTTCTTATCTAAACAGAACCGCCGACAAAAGCATTCGCTTTGGGCGCTGTTCCTTACCGGACTGGTTATCGTAACCTGTCTGGCGAGTACGCTGTCTGCAATCAAAGTAACCACTTCAGCTTCCTTAATTGGACAGTCAATACTTGTCGGCGCAGAAACTAGCCACCCACAAGCAATCGTCGCATCTTTCGATAAAATGTCTGAGCTCTATGCCAGCGTTTTTGGTTCAGAAGCGTCTAAAACTCTGTCAGCGCCAAACTCTAGCGCGTGCAGCCTAAGCTCAAAAATGCTCACCTTCGCGACACCTAAAACAGGTTGGCTGATTCCTTTTATCCTGTTTATTGCTGTTGCGTACAGCCTATCACCGCACATATCGAGATTGTCTAGAGATAACCATCGCTCTTCTCGACCTACAAAACACCGCTTACATCTAAAGCACTGTATATTTAGAGAGTAAATAACCGGGCTACTACACCCTTTTATTTATTTTTTGGAGATACATTTGTGTACAACACACTACTAACTAAGTTTGTCGATTCGTTGGCATTCTGCATGCGTACATGCGCGAAAACGCTAGTCACTGCCTTTTTGGTTATGACGTCATTTACTGCTTTGGCACAGACGACGGGCTGGCTCAGCGTGCCTGAACATCCACCAGTCAAGATGCGAATGATGTCGACGGGGGAACAATCGGACGACGGCTCTAAGATTCAAACGGTGCTTGATGTCGTTCTCGATGGCGATTGGAAAACCTATTGGCGTAGCCCCGGCGAAGGTGGTATCCCGCCAAGTTGGGACTGGTCTGGTTCAACAAACATAGAGTCGGTAGAGTGGCATTGGCCGATCCCTAAGTACTACGAACAACTCGACGTGATGACGTTAGGCTACAAAAAGCACGTCAGCTTTCCCGTTACGTTGACACTGAAAGACAACACGAAGCCAGCACTGTTCAAGGCGTCGTTCACCTTTCCGTCGTGTACCAATATCTGTGTGTTAACCGATTACGACATCGAACTGCCGATTGATCCGCAAACATTAGAGCTCGATGAAGAAGCGATGTTCTTGTTCAATCAAGGCATGAGCCAATCTCCACGAGAAGCTAACCGCACTTCAGTGAACGGCCTGTTCTGGGATAAAAGCAAACAACAACTGGTGACTCAGCTAACAAGTAAGGAAGGCTGGGATAAACCGATGGTATTGATTGATGGACAAGAAGTGCTTGATGACTTCTTCTCTCCACCAACCGTCCACATCACAGACAATACAATGACCGCAGTATTCGATGTGAGTAACTGGATCGGCGAGGTCGACTTAACGGATCGCACAGTGAGTATTACCGTTTCAGATACTAACTTTGCTGAAGAGATGACCGCGCAAGTTGGGTCAGACCCGATAGCTTACCAAACAAGCAACAACAGCTTTCTAGTCATGCTTGGCTTTGCGTTAGTGGGCGGTTTAATTCTCAACATCATGCCGTGTGTTCTACCCGTATTAGGGATGAAGCTAAACAGCATCATTCAGAACCAAGGTGCTTCAAATCGCCACATCCGACTTTCATTCCTAGCGTCTGCTGCCGGTGTTATCACTTCGTTTGCACTGTTAGCGCTAGGCATGACCGTTCTAAAAATGGGTGGTAATGCGATTGGTTGGGGAATCCAGTTCCAAAATGTTTGGTTCATCGGGTTCATGCTGATCATTACCCTACTGTTCTCAGTTAACCTGCTCGGTCTATTCGAATTCAGACTTCCGTCAGGCTTAAACACTTGGATGGCAACCAAAGGCGACGACTCACATTCAGGTCACTTCATCCAAGGCATGTTTGCGACACTATTGGCGACGCCTTGCAGTGCTCCATTTCTAGGAACCGCAGTGGCTTATGCGCTTGGAGCAAGTTACCAAGAATTGTGGGCTATCTTTATCGCACTCGGCATTGGTATGAGCGCACCTTGGTTGATCTTCGCGTTATTCCCAAGCCTAACTAAATTGCTGCCAAAACCGGGCGCGTGGATGTTCAAAGTTAAGTTGCTATTCGGCTTAATGATGTTCATCACCAGTCTGTGGTTAACAAGCCTACTGAACCCATTCATTGGCAAGTTCCCAACCATCTTGTTGTCACTGTTTATCGTCGTTTCAGTGTTAATTTGGATTGGCATGAAATTAGGGCGCAAGGTACTGATTCCTATCATGGCAACCACAACCTTGGTATTTGGTGCTGCATTGATCGTCGGTAGTGTTACTGCTGATAACTGGGCAACGCCAATTGTCGATAACCTTGATTGGCAGAAACTGGATGCGAAACAAATCCCTCAGTTGGTCGAAGAAGGAAAAACCGTCTTTGTCGACGTGACTGCTGAATGGTGTATCACCTGTAAAGCCAACAAAATTGGCGTCATTCTTCAAGATCCTGTCTACAGCCACCTGCAACAAGAAGACATTGTTTTGATGAAAGGCGATTGGACAACACCAAGTGAAAGCGTCACTCAATACTTACAAAGTAATGGGCGATTTGGTGTGCCATTTAATATCGTTTATGGCCCGAGCTACAAAAATGGTATTCCATTGCCCGTGATTCTAGACAGTGACACTGTTATTCAAGCCATCGACGCTGCGAGATAATTGATGAAGACGCCCAACAATGAACAAAAGCCTAGCTCTGCTGAAGATAACGCTGTAAAGGCTGAAACCAAAAAGCCAAGCCGTCTTAAGAAGTGGGGGAAGGAACTCGTTTCAATGATACTGATCGTTGGCGTGGTTTCGTTTGCCATGGATTTTTACCACAGCAGAAGCATGCCTCAAGGAGACGCGATTCCAATCGTGGGTCAGTCGATCCAAGGTGAGGATATTGATGTTATCGAGCTAAGCAAAAACGGTAAGCCCGTTATTGTCTATTTTTGGGCGACTTGGTGTAGCGCATGCAAATTGGTGAGCCCGACGGTTAATAGCTTCAGCGACTCCCATCAAGTAGTTTCTGTCGCACTTTCATCTGGCCCTGACGAACGTGTTCAGCGCTTCTTAGACGCCAAAGAGTATGACTTCCCTGTTATCAATGATCTCTCTGGATCGATCAGCAGAAGTTGGGGAGTCAATGTCACGCCAAGTATTGTCATCATCAAAGATGGAAAGATCAGCAGTATCGCAACCGGCGTTACTTCCCCTATCGGCCTGTGGTTAAGAACCTACTTTGCATAACTCGCTCACTAAGAAAAACAGAGCAGAGCAAATGAACCGATTAAAGCCAATTTAACAAACAATAATACCGTGAGCGCGACCCAAAACGTGCTCACGATTATCAAGAATTAGAGAATAAACAACATGAAAAAGCATCTGATTAGCACACTGATTTTAGGCTCACTAATGAGTACAAGTGCCTTCGCTGAGTTAAGCACAGAACAAACCCAGCAACTCGAAGAAATTAACCAGTTCCTGAAGGAGAACCCTTCTACGATTTCAGGGCTGCATACCAGTTTAGAGCAGTATGTAGCAGGCCAAGCGCAAGCAAAGAAAGCTCAAGCTGAGAGTCACGACTGGTTATATAACAATGACACTCACCCAATCACGGGCAACCCTGACGGAAAATCAGTCATCGTTAACTTCACTGACTACAACTGCCCTTTCTGTAAACGCTTAGAGAAAGGCTTAGTGAAATTAGCTTCTGAAAATAGTGATATCAAAATCATCAATGTGTACTTGTCATTTAAGCAGCAGCAAGTCGATGGCCTTGATACCAATGCAGCTCTATACGCGATGAAAGTATGGAAAGATAATCCAGAAGCCTTCCCTGAAGTCAACAGACTGCTGATGGCAAAAAGTGGTAGCCACACAAAATCTTCACTACAAGCTGTGGCGAAGAAAACAGGAACAGAAGCCCAGTTGGACACTACAGGTGAACAAAAGAACACGCTAATGACCAACCATCAAACCTTTAGCGCTCTGGGTTTAACAGGCACGCCAACAATGATGATGAATGATCAGGTTCTACCGGGCTATGTACCTTACGATCGACTAAAAGACATCGTGGATGATGCTTTTTAATCAAGTTTAGATAGAAATAAAGATTCGAAAGAGAAGAGAATAAAAAGCCGACTAGCATAACTCGCAGTCGGCTTTTTCATGAACCTAAGATGATGTTTTCCGATATTATTTTTGAAACAAAAAAGCAGTCGAAGTGTCACCATCTCGCAATGGGTTCTTAATTTATTCTCGTTACTCTAAGAGCAGTTATGTCGAAGAGTCCAAAGACGTGTTAACTCTAGACAACTGTCCTTTGACCGAGCTCTGCTCGGTCTTTTTTTACCCACTTCAAATGACGGTAAGTTTACTGATCCAGCAACTTTCTAACTTAGGCTTAGCTCAATAAGCGGCAAACAAGCGCCCCCGGCTCCCTTAATGCATCCACATTATAGCTAAGGACACGCCCTGCAGACGGTGCGTGATAGCGACGGCATTCATTACCAAATGCATCATATTGAATGGCTAACAACTCACCTTGTTCTACGCTTTGTAGGAGTTCAACCTGAGGTAGAACAAAACCACCGATATCGGCACGAATAGACACAACATTGTTGCCTTCAATCCAATCTGGATCGGGAAGTTGCTTAGGCTCTGTTATTTGCTCACCGACAGCCTCGGACATCTCATAGTAAGACAACATATTAAACACTCCGTCGACCGCCCTTTGAATCATATCAGGCTGAGTAAATTTCCCCATTCCCACTTCGACCGTGATGCTTGGGATACCACTTCGGTTCCATACTGTTTCTAAGATACCTGGGTCGCCGGGATCATTGAGCACGCAATCGGGTTGCATTAATCTCGCCATCTCCAAGCATTGATCAATCCGGTAATCAGCAAAAACATAGAGAGGATAAACCGCGCCGCGCGTTTGGGTATGAAGATCAACCGCGAACGTTGCATTGTGCTTGAGTAAGCGCTCCCATAATGAAGCCACAAAACGCTCAGCGGCTAAACCATGTGAATCACCAGGGAAAAGTCGATTGAGATTAGCCGGACATGAACCCGGATCAGAAGAGATAAAATCGCGGCTATGATTTAACAGACCAGACAAGTTGACCGTAGGCACAATAGTCACAGTGCCAGTTAAGTTCTTGCCAACGAGATCTCTGATAATTTGTTGAGCAGCCAACACACCATTCAACTCATCACCATGAATACCGGCGGTGATCATCAACTTTGGCCCATCTTGGCTTCCTTTAAAAACAGATACTGGCATATTTTTCGGTTGCCCTAGCCCATCGCTGGTCACTTGGAACCAAAACTGGTGTTCCCCAGTGGGTAGGTCGTCCACATTCAAGGAGCCAATAACCTGTCTACCTTGTAAAACATCACCTAAGTACTCTGTTTTCATGAAACCTCTCCGTCCTGTTGAGCAGAATCTATTCGCTTTGAAGTTTTTGCATCATAGAGGATATAACCACCAGCACAAACTGTTATTCGGCGACAAGAGTTCACCATTTACCTTCATTGCTGTTCAACTACCGCGAACAAACCGCTAATCAAAACTTAAACGGACCAATAGAAAAGCGCCTGAACTTGTATAACTATTCACTAATTACTCAATCCATTGAAATAAAAGTGCAATAAAATCAACACTTAAAAAGTTCCCTATTCACGAAAATGTAATTTTATAGAAATGAAAGCTTAATTTATCTGCTCTAAATTAGCTTCATATCGAAACGGAGAGCACATTGCTCACGGATTTTAAAATACAAGGTAAGTGATTATGAAAAAGGCAGTTCTAGCTTCTGCAGTGGTAGCGGCACTAGTTTCAGGTTCTTCTCTAGCAGCAACAGTTTACAGCTCTGATGGTACTGAGCTTAAGATTGGTGGTCGTGCAGAATTCCGTGGTGATTTCATTGGTTCAGGCGGTAAAGAAATCGACGGAACCATGAAAAATAAAAGCCGTGTGCGTTTAAATGTTGGCGGTACTACTGAAATCACTAGCGATTTATCTGGTTTCGGTTTCTACGAAGCAGAACAAGGCGTAAATTCTTCAGCGGATAACGATGAAACTGATAACTTTAAACAACGCTATATGTACGCAGGCCTTGAAGGTAACTTTGGTGCTGTTTCGGTAGGTCGTCAAGATACAGCCGCTGCTCAAATCTCAGAAATGTCGGATGTTACTATCTACTCAGGTGATCAAAAAGCCTTCATTAACGCGGGCAACGAGCAGATTAACAACACATTCGTGTACGCTTACGATGCTGATGCTCTTTCGTTGAAGGCAAGTTTAATTGCTGGCGAAGATAAAGACACAGACGGTTACGGTATCTCTGGTATCTACACATTGCCTATGGGCTTAGGTTTTGGTCTTGGTTACTCAGGTAATGACAATGGTGCGGGTAATGGCTCTGCAACCGCTGTAATTGCTGGTATCAACTACAAAATGGATGCTCTATACCTAGGTGCAACCTACACAATGGGTGACCTAGACGACAAAGCTAAGACTGAGTTCTCTGGTGTAGAAGTTGCGGCTAAGTACAAACTAACCGATCAATTTGAATTGGCTGCTTTGTACCAAAAACAAGAAAAAGACGCGACACAGAACATCACTGTAGATACAGCTGATTTCTTCGAGTTAACGGGTACATACAAGTTCAACAAGTCTATCCGTACTTACGTTGCTTACCAATTAAACAACCTAGACGATGTAAAAGTTGCGGGTCTAGAGACACAAAGCGAAGATTCTCTTCGTCTAGGTCTACGCTACGACTTCTAATCTAAATCGGCTTTAGATACAGACTAAAAGGTTGGGCAATAGCTCTAATGCCGTTCACTTAAGAGTGACGGCATTTTTGTTCTTAGCATACCGTTGTGGTCTG